>DXJA01000149.1 GCA_019056875.1 Candidatus Jordarchaeum madagascarense | reverse complement strand
TAGGATGGCCGTATTTGCAACTGACATCATTGTAAGTCGGATGAATTCCCAGTGCACTGTTTGCGGCGATACTTCTCTTCCAAGGTAGGTAAATAGTCTCTTTTTGTCTTCTGATGTTGCTTCGCTCTCGAACCATCCTTTTACTGTATTGTTGTCATGAGTCCCGGGGTATACTATACAGTCTTTTATGTGATTGTGGGGTGCGTAGGGATTCGTGGGGAGATCCTCATCAAAGGCGAAGAGAAGCACCCGCATACCGGGTAAATTGAAACGGGCCATGAGTTCTTTTACGTCATCTGTGATTACTCCCAGGTCCTCGGCGATTATGGGGAGGTGGGGGGAGTGCTTAAGAAGTATAGAAAAGAAGTCTTCTGCGGGTCCTGGAACCCATTGTCCATTGATGGCTGTTTTTTCCCCCGCGGGAACTTCCCAGTATGCGGCGAAGCCTCGAAAGTGGTCGATTCGCACCCAATCATAGAGTTTTAAGGTGTGACCCATTCGTTCAATCCACCACGCATACCCATTTTGTTTCAATACGTCCCATCGATAGACGGGGTTCCCCCAGAGTTGCCCTGTTGCGCTGTAATAATCTGGTGGGACGCCGGCAACAAATAACGGCTTTTTTTCTTCGTCTAGTTTAAATATATGAGGGGCCCTCCACACGTCCACGCTATCGTAGTGCACGTAAATGGGTATGTCTCCGATGATTTGGATGTCCTTCTGATTGCAGTAGTTTTTGAGTGAGAACCACTGCCTAAAGAAGAGATATTGGAGGAACTTCTCTCTCTCAATTCTATCGTGGAGTTCCTCTTTCAGTTTTTGCAAGGCTTCTGGTTGTCTGTCTCGTATTTCTGGTGGCCATTCGCTCCAAACTTTTAGCTGGAAGTGGACTTTAGCAGTGATGAAAAGGGAGTAATCTTCAAGCCAGCTTGCGTTTTCTGAACAGAATTTTTTGAATTCATAATCATTGATTTTATTCAGCTCAAAATGCTCAAAGACCCTATCAAAAATCTGTTCTTTATAACGAGTAACCTCGGGGTAATCTATACTATTTTTTTGAAAAGAGGGTATGGGTTCAATATCTTCTTTGTGGATTAAGCCTTCATTAAGCATTAGGTCTGGGTTGATAAAAAGCTTGTTTCCCGCAAAGGCGGAGAAACTGTTGTAGGGGGTGTTACCAAATGCGGGGTCTGTTGGGGTTAAGGGGACAATCTGCCAGTAGCTCTGCTTGGTTTCTATTAGGAAATCAGCGAATTTGTAGGCCCATGGACCAAAGTCACCGATCCCGTATGGTGAGGGTATAGACAGGATGGGCAACAGAATTCCACTTCCTCTTCTGTCCACATTGGCATCCTCCTTTTTCAAAGAAATAAGGCGATTCTCCTAGTCTCTATCTAAGTATTTTATTGAATTTTATAAATTGCTGTTTGGGAGGTATGTTATATACATTTCACTCCCAGAAATTCTTCTAATTTACTGAAATGCTCAAACCATTTATTTGCGGTGGGATCTGACATTTCTGCTTTTTTTTGCATCGAGCCGCAGAATTTCTTACCAATTGAGAAATAAATGTTCTGAGCTTTCCAAAGATTCAGTTCCAAGGGAAAGACACTCAAAATCTCAAGTGTAACCTCTATGGTTTCCAGTAGAGACACATCTTCCGGTGTTTGGGAGAGCCTTTCCATGAGTTTATTAATTTTCTGACTTACAACGAAGCCCATTGTGGTCTTGTCCGGTTCAAAGGACCACTTCTTCATTTTTTTAACTAACTTTTCAAGCCTTTCAAGGTCGAATTCATCATCTTCCAACAATTTGCGTAAATCTCTATTTAGGGTAAATTCCATAACGGTTTCAAGTGTTTCCGGCAAGGGGATTCCTATATCTTCAACAGCATGGATAAGCGAGTTATTATTATTGTATATTTTCTGGAAAATGTTTTCTAGCTCTTTTTCCTTTGGTTCAAGAATCTCTCTCAAAATCTTTCTCTGCTCGTCTCTAAAGAGATGCCATAGAGAATAATTGTGTGTTTCAAAATACGTATCTATTAAACGAGTAACTTCGGGAAAATCTCCCTTTAGGAAGGCCCCTTTTGTTTTTTTACGCATCTGGGAAAAGGATTTATCATCCATGTACTCTTTTACTCCTCCGATCAAGTTTTGGTCTCCGAAATGCAGGACTGCGAAACTTATCACACTCTCTTCCCAAGTAATGTCGGAACGTACACGTGCTCTTCCCACGGCAAGTTTTTGGTTTTCTTGCTCCAACCGTTCATATATCTCACTGGTGGCGGTGTAGCAGTAAATCTTTCTAGTTTCTGGATCCTCCTCAAAAAGAGAGGACACGGCGTAATGTGCCCCGACCCTGAGCAAATCAATAATATTGGGTTTTACAAACAAATCGTACACTCGGACACCGTTCTGATACTCTGGAATGTTGCTTGGGGCCTCCTCAAGCATATTAATATAATGTGATTCTAAATCTTCATTACTCACGTCTTTGGCTAGCTGCATAGCACGTGCGGCATATCGCATCACCTGGATGGCTTCAATACCTGAAATCTCATCAAAGAACCATCCACAACTGGTATACATCAGCATGGCATTTCGCTGCATTTCGAGGAGTTTTAACACCTTTACCTTCTCCTCTTTTGAAAGTTCCCGAATGTCGTGCTCCGAAAAGAATCGCTCAACGTTCTGAACAGATCTATCAAGAATAACCTCGATATAGTCATTCCTAGCCTGCCAGGGGTCTTGGACATAATGAGCCATTTCACTTTCATATATAGAATTGAGGTTATCTTCAAGCCAGTCCATTGCTTCACGCAACGGGGCTCGCCATTCTTGATTCCGTTCAGGAAACTTTCCTGTATAGCATCCACAGTCGCATCTCCATCTCTCAACACCGTGAAAACAACTCCAAGAGGAATTCTCAACAATTTCTACCTCGTGTGTAGGAGGATTCTTTTCCAGATATTCGCCATATACAGTAATTTGGGCAAGATTCTTTGATTCTATGTAATAGAGACAGTAAGAGAGAGCCATATCACCAAAATGGAGATGATGACCATAAGTTTCTCCATCCGTGGCAACGTGTACAATCTGAGGCTGCTTTTGAGCTTGTGAAAAGTTTCTGAGCAACTTTTTTGCAAAGTTTTCCCCATTTTTTAAAAGGTCACCGAAGGCGATATCCAGAGATATTGAATTATCGTAGAAGTAAATATTAATCATTCTTCCAGATGGAAGGTGACATATATAGGGCATTTTGGGATTTATATTTCCTCCAGCAACATTATGCCATTTTTCTTCGCCGATTTTTCGAACCCTGCGGGCCTGATGCGGAGCAAGAATAGTGAACTTTATATCATACTCAGCCATTATTTCCAGAGTTTCAAGATCGACCGCAGTTTCGGGAATCCACATGCCTTCGGGCTTCCTTCCAAAGCGATGCTCAAAATCTCTTATCCCCCAGATTATCTGGGTGCGCTTATCTTTACTATTGGCAAGTGGCATTATCATGTGATTGTAAACCTGTGCAATGGCAGGACCATGCCCCGAATATTTCTTCTGACCTTCCCTATCAGTTTCGATAAGCGTCTGATACACTTCAGGTGCATGTCTTTCCAACCAGGAAAGCAGCGTGGGACCAAAGTTAAAACTTATTTTTGAATAATTGTTAACGATGTCTATAATTTTTCTCTTATTATCAAGAATTCGAGAAGCGGTGTTGGGAGCGTAACACTCCGCAGTTATTTTTTCGTTCCAGTCGTGATAAGGATAAGCCCCATTTTGCAGTTCAACCTCTTCCAGCCAAGGATTTTCCCTTGGAGGCTGGTAAAAGTGCCCATGAATGCAGACAAAATAGCTCATTTTTCAGTATCTCCACCTTATAATCGAATTGTAGAATACTTGGTTTCAACTACACCATATTTAGAGAAAAAATAAGCCTTTCTTATTCCCTCCCTAAAACCTCAAGTATGTTTTTACCAAGATGCCTGTAAAATGAAACTCTTTCCTCCATTGTCAATTTACTGAACACCCCTTCTCATTTTTCAAGCTTTCCATTTAAGCAGGATAACCCCTAGAGGTGGCATAGTGATGGAAAAGGAATAATCCCTATAGTTGCAGGGTATCCGTTTGGACTTGGCTTTTCTGGTTTTGACCAGTCCACTTCCTCCGTATTTATTATCGTCGCTGTTTAACACCACTTTCCAAGAGCCGCCTACAGGAACGCCAACCCTATATTTTTCTCTTGGAACTGGAGTAAAATTGCAAATCCCAAGTATAATGTCCTTGGTAGATCTTCCTTTTCTGATGAAGCTGATTACGCTATTTTCCCAGTCAATAAGATTTATCCATTCGAAACCTTCATTCTCAAAATCGATTTCGTATAGGACGGGCTCTTCTCTATAAAAGTGATTCAGATCCTGTAACCATCGCTTAACGCCCTGGTGTGGTGCATACTGAAGAAGATTCCATTCTAAATTCGAGTCGTGATTCCACTCTCGCCATTGTCCGAACTCCCCGCCCATGAATAGGAGCTTCTTCCCCGGGTGGGCGTACATGTAGCCGAGTAAGAGGCGAAGATTCGCGAATTTCTGCCAATCATCTCCCGGCATTTTACCCAAGAGGGAACCTTTGCCATAAACGACTTCGTCATGAGAAAGAGGAAGCATAAAGTTTTCGGTGAATGCATACCATATGCTGAATGTCAGTTTGTTATGGTGATACTTACGGTGAACGGGTTCTTTGGACATGTACTCCAGAGTATCGTGCATCCAACCCATGTTCCACTTCATTCCAAAGCCCAGACCTCCCACGAATGTGGGTCTTGAAACCATGGGCCAGGCTGTCGATTCTTCGGCTATGGTTTGAACATCTGGAAAATTTCCGTAAATCACTTCGTTCAATCTGCGTAGGAAACTTATCGCCTCAAGGTTTTCTCTTCCACCAAACTGGTTGGGGATCCATTCACCCTCCTTTCTAGAGTAGTCGAGGTAAAGCATGGAGGCCACGCCGTCCACCCTGAGGGCGTCAGCATGGTATTTTCCTAGCCAGAAGAGGGCGCTGCTGATGAGAAAGGCTGGCA
>DXJA01000148.1 GCA_019056875.1 Candidatus Jordarchaeum madagascarense | reverse complement strand
TAAGGGGATGTCTTTTAATATCAGCGATTGGCAAATACTACAAGGAAACACCTAGTCCACTTATTTATGCTACAGTACAGTCGTTAAGTGTAATGAAAAGACTTTAATATCGCCGCTTGGTTTTTTTTCACATAAAAGCATTGGAGGAATTTCAGTGACTGCAGTGCCATCGGAGATACGGTGCGAAATCGAGCAAACCGGCGAGTACCAGAAATACGAATACCTTGTTTACGACATCTATGGAATCACAATTATTGGATATGGAGCTGTTTACCGGAAAGGTGATAGCGCAGAAATAAAGGTGATTAATGTTGATCGCTATCGCAGAGGAGAAGGTATCGGGAGTTCGATACTTCACAAAATTGTTGAGGATCATACAAAAAGAAACATATACGTGAGAACCTTCGACTCGCTTATTCCTTGGTATGAAAAATTTGGCTTCAGAGCGGACTCAGAACCGTTATTATTGGTAAGACCCTCGTCAGTGATTTAAAGAGGGACTTACTACGATTCCAAACACAGTAAAAGGGTGAGTATTGTCAGGGTACTTTTATCGGTCATTGCAAAGAAAAACCAAGAATTACTCTTTTCTTTTTCTTTATCATAAAACTAATTTTGTGCCCTATTAGCATTTTTTGTCTTGCTGTAAAAATGAAACAACGTCTTTTCATATGGTCGTAGCATCTACGGTTTTCCCAACCTCAAGAACACTAGTTATTAAGTTTTTTTAGAAGTTTTGTTGGATATTATTGTGGTTCGCAGACGCCTTCTCTGGCTAATTTTGATAAGGCTTCTCGCCCTTGTAGAAACCCTCGAGCTATTAGGGTGTCTTTTTCTTTTAGTTTGAACGAGTCTGGCGGGTTATAATACCATTTTCTGCCTCTACGAACAGCAATTATTCGCATTCCTATATTATCATCAAGTGCAGCTTCTCCTATTGTCTTATCGATGAGGGGGGAGCCTTCACCGAGACAACAAAGGGTTATTGTTTCTTCTGCCTTTTCAAAAACAAGTTTCAGAACGGGATGGGGTTCAATACCCCTTAGGACTATGTCGGCGATGAATGCTGCAGCATCAGCTATGTTTTCGGATGCCACACCGATTCTAATTAATCCGAGTTTTGTTTGAGGATTAATTAACGCGTCATCAATGTTTAGTACTGCTAACTCGAAGTCTATGTGTAGTTTATCAAAAAATTCTTCTAGGTGGGAAAGCTCTTCTGCGATTTCTTTACTATTAAAGAGCAGAGCAGAGTAAGCTAAATCAACCATCAGTTCTGATGTATCTTTCATCTCAACTAACATATCCTCTACTGATCTTAGTTTTCCCTTCTGATCTGACTTCATTTATGTTCTCCCACTTTTTGTAATCTTCCTTCTGCAAGAGCTTTAAACCTTTCAATGCCCACATCTGAGCCTCGAGCTATTACTACGTCACCGGGTTTTAAACTAAATTTTTCTTCAGGATTGATGATTAGCTTTTTTCCCCGTCTTAATGCTATGACATCCACTCCTACATGGTTAACCTCACTAAGCATGTCTAGGGTTTTATCGATAATTGGTGAATTTTGTGAAACCCTAACGCGTGTTAAACGCTCTTCTGCCTTGATAAATGCCTTTATCACAAGACTGGGATCAGCACCACGAATTAGTGTTGTTGCAATATCCCCGGCCGCATCTGAGATTTTATCTGTTGCTGAAGCAACCTTCATGATACCAACCATCTGTTCTGCGTCATTTTTGTCCCTTACGGCAAGTGCCGCATTCATGAGAAGTAGGTAGCTAAGTGAGTCTACGCGTTCCTCTAGCTCAAGAACCTCTTCCATCAACTCTGAATCATTAAAAATTATTGAAGAATAAGCCAAATCAATCATTAATTCAGAAACGTTTTTCATTTCGGTTAGAAGTTCTCTCACGCTTAGTGGCTTATATTCAATCTCTTCCTCTTCATCTGCCACTAGTTTATCCTCCTATAAAAAACAAAATAGCATCCTTCTTTAAACCGCTTTCATATAACTCCAAGTATAAAAAGATTTAACAGAAAATAAAGGTTTCTTTTGTAAACTTATGCTCATTAGGATTCTTTGTTTTTAGCCAACCGAAAAAAATAAATAGATAATCAAATTTGACAACAACATAACGAATTTAGAATTATGATATATAAAATTTAAATAAAGTGAATTTAAGAGGGTAAATTTTAAATAAACGAATTTTATTCTCAAAATGTAAGAAAGATTAAAAGGAGCAGTTTATTTTTTTGGCTGCACACAGTAAGAGAGGGTACAATTTATGTTAAAATGTACCGAGCATCATCCTTTGCTGATAATCAGTATTTGTGAAAATTTCATTATTAGGGGAGTTTACCATGTCAGTTGTTTCGATAGTTAAGACAAATGGAAAAGTTGAAGAAGGCGTTAAAAAGGCTGTAGAACTGGCGGGCGGCATTGACATAGATTCTGGTGAAACAGTTCTTATAAAACCCAATCTCTGCTGCGCTAAGCCTTCAGGCAGTGGAGTGGTCACAAATCTTGAGGTTATTTCAGCAATGGTAAAAGTAGTAAAGGACATTGGAGGCAAACCCATAGTTGGAGACCTACCAATCGTCGGTTGGGACCCACAAGAAACATACAAAACTATAGGTGTCAAAAGAGTGGTGGAGAAGGCAGGAGGACAATTCGTAGATTTAAGCAATGATGAGCCTGTAACGATCCAAATCCCGGATGCCACAAAGTTAAAGAATGTCAAATTAGCGCGCACCGCATTAACCGCCGATGCAATAATTTCGTTACCAGTCTTTAAGGCACATTTCTTTACAGGATTAACATTATCCATCAAAAACTTGAAAGGGCTCACATGGCAGGATCAGAGACAGCGCATGCATGTCATGGGCCTCTTTGAACCTATCGTGGACTTATTTTCGGCTCTGCGGAGCAAGGTGGTATTTGGACTGATTGACGGTACTGTGGGATGTGAGTCTATAAAACCTTCTGGACCGTACTATGGACCTACCGAAGGAAAGCCCATAAAACTTGATACTATTATAGCAGGGAAAGATATTGTTGCCGTTGATAGTGTGGCGGCGGTAACCGCAGGAATAAAGCCTAAGAGTATGAAGCTACTCAAAATTGCCTACGAGAGAGGATTAGGAGAGATAGAGAACATAGAAGTCAGAGGAGAAAGAGTAAAACCTCAGAAACTGAAACAAACCCTCTTTGGGCGAATTATGGGAAGTTTAAACAGCGTTTGGACATCTAGAATCGCTAACCCCATTACTCATCCCCTGGTGAAGCGGCTTTTCGGACCCCAGATAGAGAGTCGCCGAACGGCGGAAAAAGAACTCGAAAAAGTTATTCCAAGCAGAATAGTGCTAACTGGTGAATGCAAGGAGGGATGCACGATATGTTTCGATGCGTGCAAGATTGGTAATATTAAACTGGGCAAAAAGGGTCCAATAATAGGGGAAAAATGCCTAGGCTGCTTAATATGTGTTGAGGCTTGTCCGGTTCAGGCGCTGGTGGTTAAGAGGTTTGAAGAGGTTTCAGCTTAGCAACCAGCTGGGCCTCCCCAAATAATACTTTGTTAGGAAACGGGCAAAATTAGAATTTTTGCGGTAAAAATCAGAAATTTCCATGTTAATAAAAAGCTCAAAGTGTTCGGAGATTTTTTTTGCAACATGTTTTCCAAGACCAATACTGCTCAATTTGTTGCGTAATTCATTATCTAACAGTTTATCAGCTCTAGTGTATTTACGCGGAAGTTCGACTACCCATCTTCCATTTTCTATTCTAGGCCCTGGTAGACTCTTATCTGTTTTAACATATTTTTTTAGAAAAGGGGGTTGTCCTAAACTTCCAGCAGGGGGACCCAAATGTTTGTATATTTTAGAGATTTTTATACTTTCAAATTCGAACACTAAAACTGATTTTTCCGTAGACCAAACATCCTTGTTGATTATCTTGAAGTTGTTTAATTCTAAAAAATTTTTGATAGCATCGATAGATTTGTAAAGTTGCCCCCATAACGTGTCGGGAGGAATTTTTGGAGTTTCAAATACAAGAAATAGAGTATCGGTTTCTTTTGTTTGAATAAGATTTTGTAATTCGTCAAGTTTGAAAGGAGTAGTTTCGGGTGGGAAGAAGAATATTTCACTTGGTTCTTTAAGAAAAGCTTTTGCCGCGGCTTTAAATTCTCCGATTTTTTGTCTGGATAATGCCGCTGAAACGTTTCTTTTAGGATCAACTGGATCGACCACCACAAGTGGCTCTGAAAATATTTTTTTGATTTCTTTTACCTCAGAATAATGATTTTCTATGTCAATAATGTGTTGTGGTTTCCATTTGGTGCATGCCTCAAGAAGATTTTGGAAAGAGGAATAGTGAATAAGCAGAAGTTCACATAGGTAACCAGAAAATCCCCCAATTCTAATCTCTGCGCCATAGGCAT
>DXJA01000147.1 GCA_019056875.1 Candidatus Jordarchaeum madagascarense | reverse complement strand
GACGATGCATTATTCCTGCCCATCGAAGCAACCACAGTGGAAAAAATATCCGAGTACATTTACAAACAATTAAAACAATCGCCCCTCAAAAACTTGAAAATAAAAGTTTCAGTAGAAGAGGCTGAGGGATCAATAGCCACATTCACAGAAGAATAGTTACCACCAAAAGGGATGATAGAAGAAAAATTTTAACCCTTGTTATTGGTTATGCAGCTTTGAGCGGTATTTCGGAAGCCTTTTCTAATATTTCGTGACATTCTAGAAACTTGTGGTATTGCACCATTTTGTAAATTGCGTTTGAAGCCCGGTATACTGAGGGGTATACGAGAAAACCCTCTTTGAGGTACTGTTTTAAAACTTTTAAATGTTCAGCCTCCATTTCAGGCGTATACTCCCTGGGACCCACGGAGGGATACAGAACCATTACAAAAGGCTTTTCTAGCTGCTCTTTGGATTTTTTGAGTGTTTCGAAGAGCAACTCTTTTGCTGCACCCCACATTGACTCATGATGGAGCATTATTATGTCAATTTTAGGATCTTTGTCCACCAGTTCCAGTAGTTTAGAGTACATGCTTAGATCATTGTAAACAAAGTAGGAGGCATCAATAGGGTTAGCGATACCGGTTCCGATGTCCGGAACTATTCCGCTCAGTTTTTCCTTAATTTCTGGACTAAACGCTGGAACCTTCAAACCTGCACTCTCACACTCATCCGTTGAAACAACACTCTGCCCCCCACCCCCACCTAAAATTGCAGCATTGAATCCTTTTGGCGGGTTAATTCTGAGGAAAGCCATGGTAACATCGCAAAGCTCCTCCATATCATGAACCTGTATTGCCCCAGCTTGTTTGAATACCGTCTGCCAAATTCTATTTGATCCGGCAAGGGAGCCCGTGTGTGAGAGTGTTGCCCGTGAACCTGCTGATGTCCAGCCTCCTTTCCATACAATAACGGGTTTAAACCTGCAAGCCTCTTTCAAAGCTTGAAAAAAGCGGGGACCGTTTCTGACACCCTCAACGTAGAGGTTAATAATTTTGGTTTTAGGATCCTCAATATAATATTCCAAGTAATCTGTGGCTTCAAGATTAATTCCATTCCCAAAACTAACCATTTTGTTAAAATGTATATTGAACCAGAAATCGGCAATAGTTGCTAGGGCAACAACGTGTCCTCCGCTCTGGCTTGCAAACGATACGGATCCATTCACAGGAGGGTTATACAAATATGGAAATGAAAGCCTTCCCTCAAATGAATAGACTCCCATACCATTGGGGCCTACTATTTGGGTGTTGCTGCCGGAGATTATTTCTAGGAGTTCTTTTTCTAATTTTTTGCCTTCTTCTGGATCCAAGTCGCTTTCTGAGAAGCCGGATGTGAAGATGACTGCAAACTTGGCTTTGGCTTCTACACAGTCTTTTAGGATTTGTTTGATTATTTTTTTGGGTATTGCAAAAATAACATGGTCGAGGGGTTCTGGTACGTCTTGTACTCTGGGGTATGTTTTTATTTCGAGGACTTTTCCCTCGTTAGGATTGATGGGATAAAGATGCTCTTTTGGGAAACCTCTGTTTATTATTGAACGCATATACCAGTTGCCGTGTTTAGAGGGATTATCGGTTGCGCCAACCACAGCTACTGTTTTGGGGTAAAATAGGGGGTTGAGTTTCTCCAACTTGCTCATCTAAGAATTCCTCCAACTGTTTTTGACAGAGTATTACATGATTAAGGAATAGTTATTGCTCGCCCATTGCGAGTTTTAGTTCTTGGAGTGTCACGCGTTTTTTCTTCTCAAGTTTTTCTTGGGCTTGTTTTACCTTGGTTTGGATTATTGTTTCCTCTTTCTTTCGTTTTTCTTGTTTTTCTCTCTCTCTCCTCTCTCGTTGCAGTTTTATTTGCTGAGCCTTGTAGATAGATATTTCTTCCTCTATTTTTGTTAGCTGGTTCTCGTATTGAACTATTTTCTGGAATATTTCGATGTAGTTTTTGTGATGGATATCTGCGGTGTTTCGCAGTTCGTCTCTTTTTTCCATGAGAGGTGTTACTTGGTCAAATATGGGTTTGCTTTTGTTGTATTCTTCCTGCATCTCCTTTTTTAACGAGTTGATATTCTGCCAAGTTTCTTCCATTTCTTTTTTAAACTGGTTGATGACGCTCTGTATTTCGAGATTTTCCTCATAGTCCTTCAAGTCTTCTTCCATTTCTGCTATCTGTTTGATGATGGTGTTTTCCTCTTCCAAGGATAGAGTAGTTGTTTGCTGTGTCCATTCGAGATCGTCTCTTTTTTTCTTTAGCTGTTCGCCGTCAAAATTCAAGGGTTTTAGTTTGCTATTATGTTCTTTTATTTTGGAGGAAGTTTCTTGGACCTTTTCATATAATTTTTCTTTTTCCATTTTCATTTGACTTATCTTGGAACTGGTTTCTTCGTTTCCCTCTCTTAGTTCTTTTATTTGCTGTGCAATGACCTGCACTTCCCGGTTTTTATCATCCCGCTTCTGTTTGTATTCTTCGGCGCTCTCTCTAAGTCTTCTAAGATCCTCAATTAGGGGGATTCGCTCTTTTGTTAGAGAAGAAATCTTTGCTTTATAGAACTCTTCATTTTCCGTCAAGGTTCTCACCGGGTTCTAGGTGTGAGTTACAAGTCTCTAGTATCCTTAGGTGGAGTATTTGCGTTACGATATGGGTTATCTGGTTAAAAACCTTACTTTAAAAAAAACTAATTTTCTGGATAAAATAACATCATGTAATTAAATAAGTCTTAGGACGGGATACGACAAATCAGGAGATTGAGACTTCAGATATTTTAAGAAGCTTTATGTATTTGTGTTATTCAGATTTGATTGAAAGCAATTATCATACGGAGTGTGTATTTTATCTGAAGCGTAAAGATCATTACTATTACAGGGCCCATAAGGAGGGTTATCGGTCTCGTGCAGTCTTTAAACTGAAACAACTCAATAATAAGTTTGGGATTTTTCGTGGTGCAAAGGCTGTTCTGGATTTGTGCTGTGCTCCGGGTGGGTGGTTGCAGATTGCTAGGGAAGAGTTGGGCGACGAGGGGGTTGTCGTGGGCGTAGATATTAATAAGATTTCTAGCATCGATGATGTAAATTTTATTTGTGGAGATATTCTTGAGGAGGAGACGCTGAACCAGATTCTGAGTGTTTCTAAAGAGTTTGATGTTGTGTTGAGTGATTGTTCACCTAAGGTGAGCGGCGTTTGGAGCGTAGATCATGAGCGGCAGATATTCCTTGCTAAAGCTTCGTTAAACATAGCTAAAAGAGTTCTCAAAAAGGGGGGTACCCTTGTTATAAAGGCCTTTCAAGGAAATGAGTATCCGCAGTTCTTGAATGAGGTCCGTCAGTGTTTTGATTATGTAAAAACCACCAAGCCATCGGCTTCCAGAAAAGCCAGTGCTGAGATGTACATTGTAGCTAAGAATTTCAGAAAAAAGTAAAAACAGGGTACAGTATAAAAATTTTAAATGAGTTAAGAAGTCTTAAAACTCCATGATTTGTTTACTTATCCAGTTTGTTATCTTTTGACATTTTATGGGGGATATGGGTTGAGCAGTACCGCAGCGTGTAATTTGTACGCAAGTAAAGCACGGACAGTTGTTAAGAGTATTCCAAGTTATTGGAATTTCTTCTTCCTTGTTGGGATACAGACGATAGGTCCATCTTCCCCTGTAGAGTTCCTTAGCCCTTCTGGCTAATCCCTTTTTCTCAAGTTTCACGGCTATTCGGGAACCCTCACGGCTATTTACACCAAGTTTTTTCCACAAGTCGCTCTGAAGTAAACCCTTGTTTCCAGCTTCTAAAACTAATTCGTAAGCATCTTCTTCTTCCAACGGGGACACCTTTAATCTAGTATTAATTTAGATATCCAATCTATTTTTTCGAGGGAGGCGAGTATTGATTAGACGGACTCCAAATTAAACAATAAAAAGGTGATATTTATACTTTGTCATGAAGTTATCAGCGAAACCAAAAATACAACTTTTGATAAAAATAACATAAAAATAAATTAATAAAGTTTTATACAAAACTAAAAGAGTTATACAACAAATTTATCAGAGGTGGCAAAACTTTATTGTCTAGAAATTTTAATGACGCAAAATTATTCGGTTACATTTCTTTCATAAGGCTCCAAATCGCGAAAGCGCCTCGACAATATTATCTGTGTGGCGTGATAGCCAGTAGGCCTCCAATTAGTATGACTTCATACTATATGAGTGACACAGTGTTTAGCGTCATAGAAGATTCTCACCTTTTTTGCGTGATGCCATCTCCCCCCTCCACGAACTTTTCTGCCAATTCACTAATGAGGAACATAGTGTACATTCTCCATCTTCAATAATTTTTAATATTTAATCT
>DXJA01000146.1 GCA_019056875.1 Candidatus Jordarchaeum madagascarense | reverse complement strand
TACATAAATTATATTCTTTTAAAAAACAAATATAAGACACTTACACCCCTATATTATAACAGTGCAGTGTTATCTGAATTTTAATATTTGTCGGTGGATAAGCACATGCGAGACTTGACAATAACTAGTACGGGAGTACCTTTTTTGGATTCGCTTTTGGGAGGCGGATACCTATCAAACTCCATTATTGTCATCTCTCACCAGACGGCTGTTAACATCTGGGAGCTTGTCCCTCGAATACTATTAAACAATTTTGATCCAAGCTTTCACTTGATTATGGTTACCTTTCACTTATCTCTACAGGAGTACTTGGATCTTGCAAAATATTCAATTTTTACTCCTAAAATTTTAAAAGATATTACTGAAAATCTTATAACCAGCTTAAGTGTTATCGATTGTTTCAGTACTTCTTATGGTGAAGAGGATTCGAAAAAAGGTATTGTTCATTATGTTTCTAATCCCTTTAACGTGGATAATCTTCTGTACGTGATGTCTAATGTTAGGGAGAGCGTTCCCCGAGATAAACGGGTGTACTGGATTTTTTACAACCTGACAAATATGAGCATCGGAGTGCCTGAAGAAGAACTTATAAAGTTCTGCAGAAGAGCATTCCGCTACCATAAACAAAAAGGGGAACAAGCATTCTACTTCCTTAATGAGAGTGCTCACACCGACATGTTTTTTGCCAAATTGTATCAGTTATCGGACGTTTTCATAAAGTTTATAGTAGAAGAAACTTCAAGGGGACTGGTTAACACTGTTCAAGTTATTAAGGGGGTTTTCCCCTTCAAATCGAAGAAAACCTATTTCTATTTAAATGAGAATAAAGAGCTTCAATCCAGTGAAAATAAATTAGAAATATTAGAAATGTTAACTAATAATAGTTACCCCACCACTATGAATCTGCAAATAAGAAAATTTGAGGGACCAGATTCGAAATTTTTGAAAACGGGAATACCAAAGTTGGATTCGCTGTTGGGAGGTGGCATGTTATCGAATTCGATAACCGTTGCTTCCTATCAGTACGGTATAAGCATTCTTGAACCCCTACATCACATTTTTCAAAACCAGCATAGTTTAAAAACCTACATAATACTTACTACCTATAATTTCTCATTAAAGGAATATTTAACCCGCTTTAAACTTTCAGAACAGATGGCGGGGGTCATCGAAGCACCCTTAGAACTCTTTTTACAGGGTAATGCAAGCGTTATTGACTGTCAAAATCTACAGCAAAATGAAACAGAAACTCTAAAAAATGTTTACACCCTCTCTAACCCTTTTGACTTGGAAAAACTTTTGTCACTAATGGCAAAGGTGAGAAATAGTATTTCTGAGGACAAGTCAGCTTTTTGGATATTAAACAGTCTAACGGAAATGAGCATCGGCGTTCCTGAGGATGATGAACTGTTAAAGTTTTGCAGAAGAGCGTTTCGTTACCATAAACAAAAAGGAGATTTAGCACTTTACATTCTAAACGAAGAGGCACATTCGGAAAGATTCCGTGCAAAACTCTACAATTTGTCTGATGTCTTCATCAAGTTTATTGCAGAGTATACACCTGAGGGAATGGATACCCACATTCAAGTTTTCAAGAATCATTTTAACTATAACTCCGCAAAGACTAAATACATACTAGACAAGAAAGGTAAAATCCAATTCGTTGAAAATTGATACAAGGACTTTTCCAAAACCAGTGCGGCGAAAAAAAACCACGTAATCCTAATCAATTATTCTTTTTCAATTCTGCAATTCGCCACCTTTTTGAAAGTCTTGGAGCAAAGATTTGAGGATCAAAATTTCCATTTGAAAAGCTTTTTGAACAGTAACCTTACCATTATTGATTGTCTTAACGTAAAGCAAGATAAAACTGATACTCAAAATAATAAGGTTTATACTGTTTCTAATCCCTTCGATGTGGACAAACTTCTATCTTTAATGGCAAATGTTAGAAATAGCATCCCTGAGCGTAGACAAGTTTTGTGGGCTTTTTATAGTCTAACGGAAATGAGCATTGGCGTTCCTGAGGATGAACTCATAAAGTTTTGCAGAAGAGCGTTCCGCTATCATAAATGGTGCGGGGATCAAGCGGTCTACTTTCTTAATGAACAGGCTCATTCGGAAAGATTCTGTGCAAAACTCTACCAACTGTCAGATGTTTTCATAAAGTTTATCGCAGAGGATACGCGTGATGGGATAGATTTCTCATTCAGGTATTAAAGAGTCCTCTAACTATAACTCAGTAAAAGTTAAATTTCTAATGGATGAGAAAAGAAAAATGATATTTGTTTAATACTAGCACAGATAATTTTTAGTGATTTAGGTATCCTCTCTTAGAGTTTTAAAAAATTTTAATAGTCTATGGGTCTATCTTATTCTGAGTTTTCGGTGGTGGTAAACTTGCTTAATTTTGAGAGTGAACAGAAAATTTTTGAAATAGGCAATGTCAAAGTCGGCGGTCAACCCGGGGAGTTGCCCACGGTTTTGGTTGGGTCAATATTTTATGACCGGCACAAGATTGTAAGTGATCCAATGAAGGGCGTATTCGATAGAAATAAGGCTGAGGAACTTATTAAGAGGCAGGAAGAACTGTCGGATAAGACCGGAAATCCGCACATGGTGGATGTGGTGGGCTCTAGCGGAGCCGCTATAGTGAAGTATATTGAATTCGTGGCAGGCGTTACAGACGCTCCCTTTTTTGTGGACAGCACGGCAACTGATGTAAAAATGGCGGGATTAAAATACGCCGCAGACGTTGGATTATTGGACCGGGCCGTCTATAATTCCATCACGTTCCACGTCTCCGATCAAGAAATCTTAGAACTCAAAAACATTGGTGTAAAATCTGCTATTCTACTCGGCTACAATCCAAGAAACGTAAAGCCCCCGGGAAGAATCGCACTCCTAAAAGGCGACGAAAACAAAAAAGGTCTGCTACAATACGCTGAGGACGCCGGGGTCCAAAATATTCTGGTTGACACCGCAGTTCTGGATGTTCCAAGCATCGGCATAGCCGCAGAGGCGGTTAAACTGGTAAAGGAAGAATTCGGACTACCCGCTGGAGGAGGACCATTGAACGCAGTTCTAGAATGGAAAAGGGTAGTCGAACTGGGAGAGAACGCGAAAAAAGTCTGCGCCGCAACCGCAGTAACGGCAATGATACACGCTGGAGCAAACTGGGTACTATACGGACCGATTTACAACGCGGATGTAGTGTTCCCCGCGGTAGCAATGGTGGATGCCACAATAGCATACACGAAATCCCGGATGCGAGTAATTAATATACAGACGAAGAACCACCCTCTCTACAAAATATTCTAATTACTAACTTTTTAAACCAACTATCTGCGTTAGATTCTGAATCTTGATTTTTTTTGGCGGAACAAAAAGGGTCTTTCCCTTTTGGTACTAGTTAAGGCATAATTCTGTGGGGAATATTTTTCACTTGTTTGAAAATGTAACTAACTCGACAATGTTAAATTTAACTTTTGTCTTATTTTTGCTATGTACTGAGGTATGAT
>DXJA01000018.1 GCA_019056875.1 Candidatus Jordarchaeum madagascarense | reverse complement strand
TATAACTGCAATAGGAATAAAGAAATCCTTACATAGATATTGATTACGATGGTGATTATATATGTAATGCTTACGATTAAATGTAGGCGTTTAGAAACGTGATGAGAAATCTTACGAATTTTGGTAGTCTTAATATAAAGAGTGCAATAACTTATGATTATGGTAGTGAAAAATCCTTATGAAAAATTTGCCGAAGTTTTTGATATATTCGTTCCTGCTAATTTTCATGAGAATTATTATAGGTTTATCACAAGGGTTCTTAAAAAATTAAGATTCAAGCCGAAAAATGTTTTGGATCTTGCTTGTGGAACGGGAAAGTTAGCTAAGTTTTTTCTTGATGCGGGTTACGATATTGAGGGTTTAGATTTATCCGAGAGCATGCTAAATATTGCAAGGAGTAAGGGTTTGAAAGTTTATCAGGGGAACATGATTAATTTTGAACTCGGAAAGAAGTACGACCTGATAATTTGTGCTTTCGATTCGCTGAACTATATTCTTAAACAATCGGATTTGCAAAAATGTTTCAAGTCAGTTAATAATCACCTTAGTCAAGGTGGTTTGTTCATCTTCGATGTGAATTCGGATTTTAGGATAAATGAGGTTCTTCCAACATACAAGAACGATTACCATAAGATTGGTGATACTGTGCTAATATGGTTAAATTCACACCAACGAAACACGTGGGTTGGTGAGCTGATTATTTTTGAAAGAACAGAGAATGGAAAATATCAAAGATTTTACGAAAAGCATATTGAAAGAGCTTACAAAATAGCTGCGATTGAAAAATTATTGAAAAGAGCAAAATTTGAAATACTAGAAATATTTTCTGATTTTGAATTTAAAAAAGTAAAAAAGGATTCTAAAAGATGGTTTTTCGTCTGTAAAAAATTACGAGAAAGTTGTCCGAGTGAGGGAACTAGATTCATCTATTAAAAAAGGGTGTTAATGAAATAGCATAATATGAATGTTCCAATCCCAATAACTGCGGTACGGATTCCCCTTTTTATAATACTGGTTTTGGAAATTTTGGCAAAATACGTTCCCATTCCAAATAGGACAGCGGTTGCTATCCCAACGGTAATGTAGAGTGCTACAATCGAATCTGATATTATAAGTAAAGGTAGGGTGAGAGCTATCGCAATTAGAATGGGGGTAGAAAAATTAGTGATACCTATAACAATCTGCCCAACCTTGGAAGCTTTATACTGTACGGAGTCTTGCAGTTGACGGAGCATAGATCTTTCCAGCTTTTTTAACTCGATTTCTTTTTCGGCTCCTTCAGCTTCATAGGTGCTGACACCGCTGGAGATGCCTAAAGCCAAAGCTCCGGTTAGTGTGGTTCCGAAAATTAAGGTTGGATTCACGGTGCTTGCGGTTGCTGCACCAATGATGATGCCCATGCAGGTTAGTACAGAGTCGAAAACGGTATTCATTAAAAAACGTCTTAGAGACGGTCTAGCTCTCGCTATTTTTAATTGGTATCTTATTCTCTTAAAAAACGAAGACATTAATAGATCCTCTCCTTTAATCACTAATAAAACACATTTTAAAAATTTTTCTTAAGCTAGATTGGAGTTTCTTGATTTTTCACCTTTTTTTATCAAATTTAACGCTTGGAAAATAAGATCTAAAAAAATAATCAGAATTATTTTTTTTATTATGTTTAGGATTGAAAACCTTTTTTAAAAGTTATAATTTTTTGGATTCATGGATTTAGAATTAATTCTCCTCCATAGGAGCCCATGTCCGGGTACCATTTCGGGCTGAATCCAAGGACTTTCCCAATGCGGATTATTTTCTTATTTTCTGCCGATACGTAGGCGAATAACTTTTTTACGCCCATTTCTTTTGCCACTTTAATGGTGTGTAAGATTAAATTGGTTCCTATGCCTTTACGTTGCCAATCATTGTGAACCACAATTGCGGTTTCAGCCGCTCCGGTGGTTTTGTCCACAAAGTATCGGGAATCAGCAACAATTATACAGGTTTCACCAGTATCCACCACTGCCACAAGGGACATGCTCTGATGGTAATCCACGTTGGCCCAATCCTCCACAATCCATCTGGTCACTCTGCGATAACTCATAAACCTGAGATAGTTTTTCTCCTTTGAGAGTGTGCTATAAAACTGGTAGAGTTTTTCAATATCTTCTTTGGGCTTCAAAGGACGGAAGATTACCTCACGTCCATCATTCAAGTTGTACACGGTTTCAAACTTTTTTAGAAGTTCTTCGTCCATGTCCAGCTACACCCCACTACCAATAAATAATCTGGAAACTAGTATAAAAAAGGATACGTAACCGTATTTTAAAAAGCATTCAAATTCTTTTAAGCAGACTTGATTATTAATAATTTCTAAAAAAAGAGGAAGGATTTAGGAAGAAGCCAGTACACTAACTTACAATTGCTGCGACTAGACCGATGAATCCGCCGATAATTTCGAGAATAGCCGCAAGAAACGCTAGCCCTCCGCCACCAAACACTAAAAGCAGTAAGATGCCCCAGCCCAGAATAAGTAACGCATTCAGTAGAGCCCATTTATCTATCAGTAAGAGTAAGCTCCAAATAAACGCCACTACCGAGGCTATAGCCACCAATAATGCCCAAGCCGTCTTCGGATCCAATATTTTAAATATATTCACTGAAGTCAGCAAATCCCAACCGTAAAAAAGTCCCAGGATTGCACCAATGAGAGCGATTAAGCCACCTATTACTACACCAGCCCTAGCCATTTTTCAATACCTCTTTTATGTTTATGGTTTTCCTCTGATTCTTTCGGAGCAAAATTTAAATGTTTTTCATTAAATTATTGGAGTTTTCGCTAAATGACGAAACCATATTTGTGATTCATGGTTATAATTCGCAAAAAATATAGGACTCTACAGAGTTCGAACTTGTAGAAATAAGCATTATGGGAACTATAAAACTGATTCAGCATCAATTTTTATTTGACTATAAGAACTTATGATAAGTGTTATGCGGAGTTCTGCACACCAGCTAGTTCTATGTGTAACCTGAGGTAATCTTTTAGGTCCTTCGTGACTAGAAAGTTCCTTCTAACATGCTCCATACCATTATGCTCCAGCCTCCTAGCCAGCCATCTCTTCCTAAGTAGAAGCGTTGCTTTATCGGCGGCTTCCTCCACATCGTCTACGAGTAAGCCTGTGACCCCGTCTATTACCTGCAAGGTTATTCCCCCCACTTTGGTCGCAACAATAGGAACGCCCTTCCAAAGGGCCTCGGTTACTGTCAAGCCAAAGCCTTCCCTAAGCGAGAGCTGAAAAGCTACGGATAAAGACCTCTGAATAGCATTAACTTCAACATCCTCCAGGTTTGTAAGAACATGGATGTCCCTAGAAGCTTCAGCTTTTTTAAAGGTTCTCTCACACCACTCAGTACACTCCGGGTCATCGTCGGCAAAGGAGCCGATAAGGACGAGTTGAACATCGGGTATCTTTTCCCTAACTCTCAGGAAGGCGTCTATAACTCCTAAGGGGTTTTTCCAGGGATCGAAACGAGCAACTTGACCAATAAGTGGCCGGTCTTGATCTAATCCAAACTTTTCTAGGACATTTAGGATTTCTGTTTGTTCTAAGGATTTATTTTTGTTGGACAGAGGGTCTATGCAAGGATGTCTAATGAATATTTAAGTTGTTAATATCTCTTGGTATGTAAGATTTGTGTGTAAAGATTAGGGCATTGTATTTCTTAGTGAAAGGCTTGAGAAAATCCCAAACCTGCGGGTTGGGCTGAGAGGTGTCAATATGGCATCTCCAAACTCACCCCCCATTCTTCTTATTTTCCACGAGGGGGAGCGGCTGCGGGTCATGGATTACAACAATGTCACTATTGTTCAAACCATCTGATTCGAGAGTTTTGGCGTTTTGCTCGTTTATTTTAAGATAGGTTTCCTGCATCTCTTTGCTCAGCTTGATGGAATTGTTCCCCTGTAGTGCATTGTGCATGGACTTGGTTATATCGAAGAACTCTTTGCTTCCGCGTAAAACAAGCCATCTGGCATCTAAACCCACAGATCGGGCAAGGGGAATGTGACTCTTAAGGATTTCAGCTACGCCTCCCCCGAAAGCCGTAGCATTCACATGAGCGACCCTTGCACCATTAGTTCTCTCTGCTAAGCTGAGGATTTCCTCTACTTCGTCCCTACCTATTACGGGTTCATAATCCTTTATATCATATGTAGCCATGCCATTTGCCCCACTTGTTGGTTTAACCTTTTTCAAGCACCGTTTAGGCACCTTCAATTATCAATTATCAAAGTTGGTTTAGCTGGCTTCGCCCAGAAAAACTGTTCTGCAATACAGGGGGAGTAAATTACAATATTTTTATTAATTCTGTTTACAGTCTTGCCTAACCGCTTTACCCCATTCTCTATGGCTTTAATTTTAGTCCGAGCATTTTCTGTGGTCATTAGTAATAAAAAAGATCTATGATACCAATTCGGGTGTAGTTCGCAACACTTATTTTTCATTTGTTGTATCAAATATCCCATCATCTTGGTTTTGTTAAAATTCTTTTTTATTTATTATAAATTTTTCTCATAATTCCGTAGGCTTATAGTGGCAAATAACTCATAACTATATCCGATTAGTAACCCCCTAGAAGATACTGAGATATGCTAAAATCACCGACCAGCTTAATACTTAGATTTATGTTTTAAGACTTCGAATGATTACTTGGAATCAACTCTGTGGGCTAGCTGGTCCCAATCAGTATACCTGCGATAATTAAAAACCATGCAGCTCTCACCCCCCTTAAAGTAATAACACCAGCATGGCTGAAATTCAGGGACAAGCTAGCACTCCACTTATTAAGGAATAATTAGGTTAAAATAATCCATTTCCCTAATATATTTTCATTTACCATTTTTTTCAACAGATTTATATATTAACTTCTGAATTTTGATATTATGAGTCTGGAGGAATATAAGAGGAAGAGAGATTTCCGTAAGACCAAGGAACCTCTAGGAGAAGTAAAAAAAGGTGAAGGCAAAATTTATGTTATCCAGAAACATTATGCAAGTCACCTTCATTGGGATCTAAGATTGGAAAAGCAGGGTGTTCTTAAGAGCTGGGCGGTTCCTAAAGAGCCTCCCACCAAGAAAGGAGTCAAGAGGCTAATTATAAGTACCGAGGATCACCCAGTGGACTACGCGAGTTTTGAGGGAGAAATCGCTGAGGGAGAGTACGGTGCGGGAAAAGTGGAGATATGGGACCGGGGCACGTACGATGAGGAGAAGTGGGGAGAGAACGAAATAATTGTTCGACTGAAGGGTAAACGCCTTAGTGGACGCTACTGCCTGATAAGATTCAAAAAGGTTGAAAACGGATGGCTGTTCTTTAGGTGTGACAAAGATGGAGGATAAGGAGAGAGCGCATAAAATACTTGAACTTCTCAGAAAAGAGTATCCAAACGTGGGAGGCACTGTCCTTAAGTATAAGACCCCGCTGGACCTGCTTGTGGCAACTATACTCGCCGCGCAGTGCACCGACGTGAAAGTAAACCAAGCAACCGAACATCTCTTCAAAAAGTACAAAACAGCGGAAGATTACGCTAAATCGAACATTGAAGAACTGGAGCGAGAAATCAGCTCCATCACATTTTACAGAAATAAGGCCAAGTCCATAAAAAATGCAGCTAAAATGCTTGTGGAAGAGTTCAACTCACAGGTTCCAAAAACCATGGAGAAAATGGTCAGACTCCCCGGTGTTGCGAGAAAAACAGCTAACATAGTGCTTTCAAACGCGTATGGCGTTAGTGAGGGAATCGCTGTTGATACACACGTTATGAGACTGGCTCAGCGACTAAGATTTACCAAAGAGGAAAAAAACAGAGACAAGATTGAGAGAGATTTAATGAACTTGTTTCCCAAGGATAACTGGTTCGAATTAACCAACCTCTTAGTAACCCACGGAAGGAGGATATGCACCGCTAAAAAGGCAAAATGCGGAGAATGCGGAGTGAATAAGCTATGCCCTTGCGCCTTCAAAGTCTAAAGCCATAAGATGAAAGAGAGGCGAATGGTTCTTAATCAAGTTTAAAGAATAGGATTCATTGGATTCGCAAAATAGTTTAGTTTTCCAAAATCTTTCAGGTGCCTTTCATCTATTTCTGGAAGGTTATTACTTTAATTTGGAATTTTCAAAAGGGATATAGAAAGAGTTATATGTCGTGATTCATCCTTATAAGCTTGTTATAATGTGATGCCCTAAAGGGAAAGCGAAAGCGCGAAATTCTCAATCCTCTTGAACCGAGTCGAAAGATTATATATTCGCTTTAGCCTTTTAGACAGAACCTAAGATGAAGAGGCGAAATAATCATGGCAAGATGGGATCCTGTAGCCAATTTTCTAGTTTTTGGATCGTTACTGAATGCCTTGGATAAGATAGGATTAAAGCCCACATTGATTGGACGCCAAACAGCCAGAGTATTGGCTCCGACACTTAAAGATGTTTACCAAAAATTTTCAGGAACCGAGTCTGCAAAAACAATGGAACAGTTTATAATTGATTACAAAACGGCTATGAACAATCTCAATCTTTTAGAGGCGATGTAGTTTCGTTCGATTCTGGGGTTAAGTTTTTTTGGGTTTGATGCGTTTT
>DXJA01000145.1 GCA_019056875.1 Candidatus Jordarchaeum madagascarense | reverse complement strand
TGTATTTATACTACATAATTATCTATTTTCATTTTTTATGCGGTTTATACTCTGCCCTACTCCTACTTTTCCAGCAAGTTTAAAATGGAGAAGTAAAGTTAATCCCTCATTCTGCTCAGATATTTCTTAACAAAAGGAGAGGTTATAAAAAAGGAAGAGAAACTTGTAAAATATCGTTTTTGGTCTTCGTGTGGAAATTTCTGATTCTCTTTCCCGGATAAACGATTAGATCATATAAGTTCTCGCTATACAATGTGGTTTATAATTTTCTAAGACTTCATAGTCCCATTCATAACCCGTAGATAGTTTAAGATAGTGGCATATACCAATGACGGCAACACATTGCAATCTGCCGTCTGGCCGTTTAAGCAGCCCCTCATTATAAGCTGCTCTACATCCATCCAAATAGTGACACTTTGGCCAGATAAAGTCTACACTTCCATCTTCATTTTTCTTATATCCCCACTCGTGGGGACCAAGATTCATCGAAACCAAGATCTGGCTAAACTTTGATAGAATACCGTCTACATCAACTTTTCTGTCTTTAACACTCAATGTTTCCGACATACTTCTAGCAGCACCCAAGTGCCCAATCCGGGTTCCTGCTCCAGTTCGTCCCTGGAACTCGTTTTCAGTCTTGAACTGAGCATATACAGTTGTGCAGTAAGGAGTAGGGTATTTATCGGATTTTGAAACCAAATATTCTAACAAATCGTTTAGAGTTTTGATATCTTCAGGTGGTTTCTCTCCAATTCTTTGAGCTTCAAATTCAAGAGCGTGCTTTATGAATCTGGTGGTGAACACTGGTCCGTACGTTTTTTCTATTTCTTTTACCCCGTTTATAATAATCTCTGTTATAGGTCTGGAAGGAGGTATATCGTACGGGGGCTTCTCAAACATTTTAAAATCAGAAATTTTCAAATTAATCACTTTCCAACACCTCACTTGATAATATTCTGGCTATAACGTCGTTAATAGCTCTACAATACTGTTATACTCTCTCCCATATTAAAATATTATCATTATGTAGCTATATTACATAAATATTTCTTGCTCACTTTAGTAGGCTTTTCGCCTCTGCCCGCCTCGGGTTCTCAGAAGGGCGGTTTAACTGAAATGGAGAATTAGTTACGAAACAGGCTTTACCAAACCGCGAAAACCGAAATCGGCTCTTTTACTGCCCCTCGAAAAAAAGAGTTCACCCTCCCCCACCCGAAGAAGTGCCGAGAAACACCCTGCAATAAATCATATCAATCTCCAAGAAAGGAATCGGTAGGAATCCCCCTCAGTAATATATCCCTTTTAAGCGGGCGCACAACTTTAAGTGTACTCCCAATGATAAAGGAGTCTGCTAACAAATGGAGTTTATTAAGAAGTTATAGAAAAGGCTCAACTCTCTTAGTTAGTAACCCTCGTTGTTTCCATGTCTACCCAAAAGGACTTTCTGTATGTCCTCAAAATATAAGTGAGATGCCGAAACACTTTAGAAGAGAGGCAAAATAAAAGCTTGGGGCTCGTTGTAGAATACCTGTTTTATTCCTTATCCGTTTTCTCTTCTTTTTTCATTTTTCGTTCTATTTCCTTTAGGAAGTCATTCATATCTGAGATTTCTCCCTTTAGATGCTGGTAATCTGGTTCAATGGCTTGCTGTTTTGGTTGCTTTCCAAAAATTGTTGTTCTTATCAGGTGTAAATTCTCTTCGCTAATTGGTCTTTCTTTGTGTTCGCGGAATATAGTGGTCACTTTCTCTAAAATTTTTTTATTCTTGGAGATAACTTCTGGGGGGATGGTGGCGTCTTTTTCTCTTAGTGACAACTCATTCCAGCAATCACTAAGGTGCCCGTTTATATCTGTTAGCTCACCGTACTCTATTTCGTTCAAAAGCTTTTTCAAGCTACTGAGGAAAATCTCTTTCATTACTGCAACTCCGGTCAATTTCATATAAGCGAAGGCCACCGCCAGATGTTTACTCAATAGATTCCAGCGGCCGTAGGTAAATTGCTACTATTTTTAATCAGAGTAACACTTTGGATTATTGGGGATAGTAAAATTGTTACTAGATAATAGTAAATAGAGTTAAAATTTTATTGTGAATTACTACCTTTACATTTTGTTTTAAGGTATATAAATAAGTTTTCCTAACAAAAAAAGAAATTAAATGTTAACGCTCATTCAAAAAGCATCATGACTTTACCCTGCTAGTTACTATTTTTATTAGCTTTTTCGTGCTTCTTTTTTTAACTTTTAATAGAGCGATTGTGATATTCTCCTTCCTTTTAGGGTTTGGGAACAAATTGTAATCAAATAGTGACTATACCCAGAAAAGTTGCCATTTGATTTTCATTCATCTTTTTATTTTTTAGGGTTAAATTTAATATAATGGTAGCTCAATTTCAAACAAATATGTTGGGTAGGTAGAAGGAGGTGTAATCTTGTACCAACTCGACCAAGAGCTTGAGAAAAATATACTGAAAGAGATATCTGTTAAGGAGATGATGAACAACCTAAAGTGGCTCGCGGAAGAGGTACCCGAACGTCTAGCAGGAAGTCCGGAAGACCGTAAGACTGCGGAGTGGATTAAAAGCACCCTTGAAAATTATGGGGTTCATGTTGACCTGTACGAGTTTTACGCGCTCCTAAGTTTTCCTATTTACGCAGGATTAAAGGTTTTATCCCCAAGCCCGGCTCAGTCCATAGACGCCATTGCCCATGCCCATAGTGCTTCCACACTACCCGAAGGAATAAGTGGAGAATTGGTCTACGTGGGAGCGGGAGGAGAAAAAGACTATGAAAACGTAGACGCCGAAGGTAAAATCGCTCTGGCAGAAATCTCATACGATCCCCCCCGACCTTATAAAATATTGATAGCTCAAGAGCATGGTGCCAAAGCCCAGATCCAAATGAACTGGGGCTCCGCAGAGCGTAATGTTCTTCCCATGGGAACCATGAAGCCAGTCTGGGGTAATCCCACCCCCGACACAATAGACCTAATGCCCACCATCCCCGGCCTTGCCATTACGCGCAAGAGTGGCGAATGGCTTAAAGAACTTCTAAACAAGGGCAAGGTTAGAGTTTGGATGAGGGTTGAGGCAACCAGAGAGTGGATAAAAATCCCTATGCCGATAGCAACAGTTAAGGGTACTGAAGAGTCGGAAAAATTTGTGATGATGGGCGGACACATGGATGCGTGGGGCGGGGGAGTAACGGGCAACGGAACGGGAATCGTCTGCATAATGGAGATGGCCCGAATCTTTCAAAAACACCGAGACAAACTAAAACGTTCCATCCGTTTCGGATTCTGGGCGGCTCACGAAACAGGCATCATGGGGGGATCCACCTGGTACACGGATAACTTCTGGTCAGACCTGAACCAGAATTGCCTAGCATATCTCAACTGCGATTCCACAGGAATGGTTGGAAGTAAGCTCTACTTCCCCTCATACCACGAAGAAATTGAACGATACCTTATGAAAGTTATCGAAGACATTCTGGGAAAGAATGAGGTTAAGGACATAATGGATGCTAGAGAGTTTGCGAGAAGCATAGGATTCGATGTCGGTCTGCGTCCAGGCAAAGTGACAGACATCGGCTCCTTCTTCGGACTAGGAGTTCCAGTAGTTGATGCCCGGACAATGTTTTCCGCAGACACCCTAACTAAGGAGCAGATGGCGTTACTTGGATGGTGGTATCAGAGCGTTGAAGACACTATAGATAAAGTGGATCCCAAAATGTTGGAGAAAGTCATGAAGGCGGACTCCATCTTTCTCCTCAGACTGATGAATACACCAATTATTCCCTTTGAATTCTTCTCACTTGCAGGTGTTCTGAAAAATAGACTGGAAAAATTAAATGAAGAAGCCAAAGGGAGAATAGACTTAAAACCCTTAATCAAGAAAGCTGAGGAGCTTGAAAAAAGAACCAAAGAAATGGATGAAACCATAGAAAAGGTCTGGGAAAAGTATCAAAGCGAACTCACCAAAGAAGGAAAAGAACTGCTAAAAGAAATCAACCACACAATAATGAAGCTAAGCCGAATACTCATCCCCCTAAACTACACCTATGTCGGCAGATACGAAAGAGACCCATACGGAGCCACATATGTAAATAAATCCATACCCGCACTGCTACCAATAATAAAATACGCCGAAATGAATCCTGAATCCGAGAACTACAAGCTACTAACCACAAAACTTGTCCAAGAAAAAAACAGGGTCTCAGACACGCTAGGTGAAGCACTTTGGCAAACGGGCTACATAATAAGAGTTATGAGAAGATACCTATAACAAAGACTCAAAGCAAATCCAATACTTTTTTTCTATAATCAAAAAGTGGAGAGGCTAGGGTTTTAGAATCTTTCGTCTTCTTTGCTCCATTCTGGGTACCATTGGTAGTATTCTTTGGGTTTTGCTTTTCTTAGCCCGTCATAGGTGGCTTTTGCAAGTATGATTACTCCCTGTCGGGTTCTGTAGAGGTCAACCAGCTTCCTCTCCTCCAGTGACATTAGAGCTTCATCGAGTTGCTCTTCCTCAAGTCCAGTGTCTTCTATCAGTTCTTCTCTTTTCATGTGGAGTCCAGGGTTAACGAAGTAGTCCACCGCTAGGGCCTCTAGAATAGCGTTTTCCACACTTTCCAAGTCGGTTGGAACCTTCTTTGGAGCGAATTCCGGTGTCATTTTGTAATAGGGTATTGGGAATCGTAACTCTTTGTGTATCCGTCTTCTGGGGGCCTTCAACTCATCAGCCATAATCCTCCTTGCCTGCGCGGTCAAAAGCCTCCGGAGAACCTCATTGGTTCCCGCTCCCACTTCCAAGATTTTAGCATCTAGAAGAATTTGCTCCACTGGGTAATACTTTGTGAAACCGTCTCCTCCAATAATCTGAAGCGCATCCAGCGCCACCTGTCTGCAGGTTTCCGTGGCGTATATTTTAGCGGCGTTAGCCTCCACCACTGGGTTTAATCCCTGATCCATCATCCAAGCAGCATAATAAGTTAGCAGCCTAGCGGTTTTCAGACCTATTATAATGTCTGCCAGCTTGTACTGATTAGCTTCAAAATCTATGGTACGTTGGTTAAACTGCACCCTTCTTGTGGTGAAGTAAAGGGCGTATCTCAGAGCCTCCCTTATGCCTGCGATTATCTGAGTTGCCACCGTTAGTCTCTCAAAGTTGAGACCCGCAGTCATAACTCCCCAACCGTTTCCCTCTCTCAGCAACATGTTGGCTGCTGGGACTCGTGCATTGTCAAAATCCAAGAATCCGTTGCGGATGCCTCTTAAAACAGCCAGCTCGTTTATTCTCTCAACTGTGAAACCTGGTGTTCCCTTCTCAACTATGAAAGCGGACAGATGTTTGTATGCTGCCCTGTCGCCGGGGTCTTCGCTGGTTTTCGCATACAGCATATAAATGTCTGCTACTCCTGAGTTGGATATAAACCTCTTTTTTCCATTTAATATGTAGTGGTCGCCTTCACGAGTGGCTCTGGTTCTAATGCCCGCGGCATCGGTGCCCACGAAAGGTTCAGTGAGTGTTATGGCTCCTAGTAATTCGCCTCTAGCAATTTTGGGTAACCACCTCTCTTTCTGTTCATCTGTCCCGAACATATTTATTTGCTCAACCCCCCCGAACGAGGTGGCGCTGTACACACCGCCTATGGTGCCTACCCGAGTGAGTCCCTCACAAATAATCTGGCAACCGGTTACTCCGATTTCCTTTCCCATGCCACCATACTCTTCGGGTATAAGAGCTCCAAACCATCCTTTATCAGCTATCATTTTTACCAAGTCGCGAGGATGCTCCTGCTTAATGGCAGCTTCATAAGCTCTAGGAGTTATTTCATCCACAAATTCGTCAACCTCATCAATAAGCTGTTTCTGCCTCTCGTTAAACCATGGGAACTTCTCCATTAAAAATCACCTCTAAACATAAAGGGAATTATAAAACCTTAAAGACAAAAAATCGGATTAACTATTTACCTTTTCCTCAAAGTTTTTGTAATAAAAAAAAATAATACGAGAATATTGGCTTAATTATATGATATCTTTTTTAAGATTTTTTCTTTTTGGCTTCAAGGATTGCAATACCCATCTCCATTACTCTATTATAGGGCTCTTCCCGGTCTTCCCTTAGTTTTAATGTTATTGCTTCCTCGGAGCAAGCAGTGGCACACAGTCCGCATCCCAGACATTTGTCCCTATTTACTGTAGCTGTGTCTTCCATGGTTATTGCGCCCACCGGGCACCGGTCAACGCAGGTTCCACAACTGATGCATTTCTCTTGGTCAATTATGGATTCGAATAATGCGTTCAGATACTTGTGTTTGTCGAGTCCCTTCTTCGTTATTCCCTTCATGGATGCGCAGCAGCAGGGGCAACAGTTGCAGATATTTGATAGGTGCTTGGAGTTAACTCCGGCGTGAACTAGGCCCGCCCGATCGGCTTCCTCGATGATTTTTATTGCCTCCTCAGCCGATATTTCTCTTCCTATACCGTTTTCAATGTAGTACTCTGCTGCGGCCCCGAAACTTAGACAGGTTTCCATAGGGTAATCGCAGCCCTCACCAGTTAGTTTGGCTTCTTTGCGGCAAATACATTCCGTGACAGAGATTTTTCGGGCTTCTTTGATGCTTTCCTTGAGTTTATGGTAAGGATAGAGAACGGTTTCCGCCTGAATAGTTTCCTCAACTGGAAGCACCTTGAATCCCGGGATATTGCTTGCTCCTATTTCATCTAGGTAAGCTTTATCATAATATTCTTTGAAGAGTTTTGCTAGTTCCTTATCGATCTTTTTAACAGAGTATTCATACAAGCCTATCATGAATGGTGCTATATTATAGAATGTCTTTCCCTCTCGCCTCGCTCGAAAAACGAGTCCCTTCTTTGACATTGCTTCCAGTTGTTTTTCCAGTTCCTTCTTGTCCAAGCCTGCTCGCTTCGCGATTTGGGAGGCCTCTTCGGGGATGGGGCTTAACAGCACTGCTATTTTTGCCTCCTCCTCCGTGAAAAGTCTTTTTAATATCTTAATCTCGACCCTTGATGATGTTTCAGGAAATCCCAAAGGCATCTGGTCCAAAAATTCACGCAGTTTTAAATAAGGATCATCTGGCATACCACAACCTCATAATGGTTATTATACCTCTGAAACGTTAGTTTTAAAATTACAATATGAAAATTATAATAAAATTGTATCGGTTTCAATCATCCACAAAAACGAAATTGTGAAAATGATTTCTTTCTCTATAAGAAATTATATGTCTGAAACAGTAAAAAAGTGTGGAGGGGAGGTGAGAGTAAACGCATCTCTCCAAATGGGTACCGGTCAAGTTAAAGTATGATATTGCCAGTAGCCGATTATATTTGAACGTGGTCCTAGTTTATTTACCTACTAATCTTCGGAACCATTCCGGTAGGACGTATCCTATATACGCAGATATGCTTGCCAGCAATCCCATGGTCCAAGCAATGGGTTCGAATATGCTCCAGCCCTGTGTGAGTGTTCCATCTACAAAATAGAACACGAAGAAGAGTGATAGAAAGACAGAGGTCATAATAATCAATGTGAAGCCGTAGCGGTATACTTTTTCTGTGGTTAATCTAAACGCTCTTAAGGCCAGGTATATCAGCGGGACATATGTAATTAGCCCGATTATCAGTGCGAGCATAAAGTTTGTTGGCAATTCAAAAGTTAACAGCGTGATTATGAATATGGGAATGAAAATTACCAAGTACATAATACCCCACTTTGTCTTTTTCTCAAGAAAGGTTTCAAGAGTAAATGCGTACAGGAAAAGATTTCCCAGCTCTGCTAGTACAAATGGAAACGCAAAGGTGTAGATTGATGCTGTTAGATAGTCTTGTGTGTATATTACCAAATAATTTAACAGCCTAGTGTAGATTTGAAGTGGATGCCTGTAATCCAAGATTATGCCGTTGTATATGTACTCTTGGAGGTATATAGGGTAGAGTAATAGATGGTGACTGTGATTTAACGCAACGAAAAACGCCGCTAAGGGGAACAGTGTAAATGTTAGGGCCAAGTAAAGCATAGCAGGCTTTTTTAACTTACAGAATCGCCAGATAAAATTCGCGCTGACAAAAGTTACCAGGATGGTTACCAAAAGTTCATATTATATTAGAAACTTGAGATATTCGGGTGTTAACATTCAGCCTCACCCCTAACCTGCTTTTCGTGTTATGAATAAATCGACAATTTCATAATACTACATTAATAAATTTAAGAATTATTATACTCTAAATATCACGTAGGCCCTGTTTAGAGTTTCATATAAGCGAGAATTATAACAAGTGCAGGGTATATTACGTTAATATAACATTCTCAACCTTCGAATTTTTTGTTTTACTAAATTTTCCACCCCTTTATTGTAAATTAATATACTCTCTGGATATCAAAATTTATAATA
>DXJA01000144.1 GCA_019056875.1 Candidatus Jordarchaeum madagascarense | reverse complement strand
GGTTGACGATGTTTTAAAATCAAGAATAATATGCTATCCCGTTAGACTGTTAGATGTCTGCCCATCATCCGACGGGGCCACCGCGATAATCTATGCCCCTGAGGAAAAGGCGAGGAAAATAACGGATACCCCGGTCTGGGTGAAGGGTGTCGGGTACCGAGGAGACGAGTACTGGATGGGTGACAGCGATAAGGTACTATGGGACTCGGCAATCGAATCCGCCCGAGCCGCATACAAAATGGCTAAAATAACCAATCCCTTAAAACAACTTGACGTGGCAGAAGTCTATAATCCCTTCACATTCCAGGAACTCTTGTATTACGAGTGCTTCGGCTTCTGCAAAGAGGGCGAGGCAGTTAAGCTGGTTGAGGATCAAGTGGTGATGAGGGGCGGAGAACTGCCCTGCGACCCCTCGGGAGGCGTCTTGTGCACTAATCCTATAGGAGCCACCGGAATTACTAGAGTTGCGGAAGCTGCAATGCAAATCCAAGGAAAAGCGGGGAAACACCAAATTCCAGATGTTGAAACCGCCTTTAGCCACGCAATGGGTGGAACGGATCAGCTTAACGGGGTAATGATACTGGGGAGAACTCCGTAATCTTCGCTTTCATTTTTTATAGTATTAAGCCAATGTGGTATCCGTCTATTAGTTTTCCGTTTTTTCTAATGGCTTTTTTTGCTAAGCCTTCGATTTTGAATCCTAGTTTTTTGTATAGGTTTAGGGCTACTTTGTTGTCGCTGTGAATGTTGTTTGCTTCTATTCTTTTAAGTCCGAGTTTTTTAGCAAAATCTATTATTTGTTTCATTAGTATGGTTCCGATTCCTAATCCTTGATATTGAGAATGGATGAAAATGGCAAATTTGCCTGTATGACTCCTTTTGTATTTGCCTAGTTCTATGATAGTAGCACCAACGACTTTTTTATTTATTTCAGCAACGAGTTCGTATTTTAGCCCAATCCTCCTCTCGCTTAGATAGTTTTCATAATATCTTAATGTTTCCTCAAAACTGCTTCCGTTGATGTGGAGAAAATTGTTTACGTTCCCTTGGTTCAAAATTTCATTCAAGTTCTCCAAGTCTTTTTTAGAAATTTCTCGGACTGTTACGTTCAAACCATTTTTGGCCTTATGTTTGGATTTAGGAAGATCCAAACCGTGTAGAGGCGAGCCGCACATTTTAACACCTAATAAAATTTTTTAGTTTTAGTATGATTCTCTATTTTTTTTAATTTCTACCCATCTCTTTAGCGTATTCTCCGCGGAGTAGTTAAAACCATTTTTAACCTTATTGAATATCACTTTTCTCAAGAAAAGTTGCTACTGTTTTGTTCTGCTTTCATGATTATTGTTTGATTTTTAATGTTCTTTGTGGGGAGGTTCGGCACTTAACGTGCACCACGGTTTATGGATTAGTAAAGTTTAAATTCAATTTTGGAGAAGCAATCGTCCAATTGATTTATGGAGATGCATGATATGAACTTGCAATTTGTAAAAATCGGCATACCCTTGGCTCTCATTGGTGGTATCCTAGGAATCATTAGCACAATTTGGATGGCTCTTACGCCGCTAAACATTTTTTCTTCACTGACGGTCAACTCACCCTTTGTTATGCTTGCGTATTTGAGTCTAATAGCTTCGATTATCATTGTGATTCTAGTATTAGCACTCATGGCCAAAAAGCTTTTGACCCGCATCAACACGATTCTTATCCTAATAGCTATCCTAGGTATCATTGAGTTAATGTTCTTTATTCCCCCGTACCTCGGGATGCTAGGCGGATTGCTAGCTGTGATTGGTGGAATTTTAGCCTGGGTGGGTCTAAGGCCACCAGCAGCCGCGAAACCAGCAAAAACAGCTAAAGCAAAGAAGTAGAAATAAGAGGAATAAACAGTTTTAACTTGTCTCTTCTATTTTTATTTTTCCTTTGTAAATGACTTGACTTATCGTATAGTATCTGTGGAAAGGAATAAGTGGAATTAAATTTCTTTGGAGGTTACTTCCCTTTTTTATTAGGAGTAGTATACACTTCTATTGTGATCTTTAAAGCTACAAAAAACGCTACTACTTAATTTACAAAAGTGCTTCGCTTATTTTTTACGGCCTTTCTGTGTTTCAACGTGTAATTGCAGCCAGTTTTTTTATATACGGCATTTAACGTGAACCTTTAAATGGATAGTGACAAAGTTTAAATTGCGTTTTATTATAATTATCAGTTACATAAATAATTTAGGGGACTAAAGCGGTTGAACTTGCAATATTTAAAAATCGGTATCCCGTTAGCTCTTATCGGCGGCATTCTGGGAATCATTGCCTTCATTTTGATGCTTGTGATTCCTCCCTCAAACCCCTTTGCTTCACTGATGCCTAACACAACCTTAATTTTGCTCGGTTATGTGAGCCTAATCGCTTCGATTATCATAGTTGTTCTCATACTGGCGCTCATGGCCAAGAAGCTTCTGACCAAACTACAAACGATTCTTATTCTGGTTGTTATCCTAGGTATCGTAGAGTTACTGAACCTCAATTTCCCGTACCCCGGGATCCTGGCGATTATAGGCGGAGCGCTTGCCATAATTGGTGGACTATTAGCCTGGATTGGTCTAAGGCCAGAACCCACAGCGAAGCCAGCGGCAAAGCCAGAAAAGGTAGCAGCAAAACCAGCAGCAAAGCCGGCAAAAGCTAAAGAGATTGCAATGAAAACAGTGCCTATACTAAAAGTCGAGGGGATTGGTCCAAAATACAGAGAGAAGCTTACTTCTCTGGGGATCAAGTCCACTAAGGATTTGCTTGAAATGGGTAGAACGCCGAGCGGACGGGATGATCTGGCTAAGAAAACGGGCATATCAGCCAAGCTCATTCTGGAATGGGTAGTGGATGCAGATTTAATGCGGCTGAAGGGAGTTTCCGAGGAGTACGCTGATTTGCTTGACGAGGCAGAAGTCAAAGACGTAGCTGATCTTGCGAAAAGAGAACCTGAGAGTCTGCACGCAAAACTAGCTGAGATAAACGAGAAAAAGAAACTTGTGCGAAGATTGCCGTACGTAAAAGACATTAAAAGTTGGATCGAGCAAGCCAAGAAATTACCAAAAATAATCCAGTACTAAATGGTGCTACCTTAAAACTCAATGGGTGGATGATGAAAAAATTCCCCCATTTTTTTTAAAAAAATTGCATTGCTTCCATTATCATAGTTGTTCACATACTGGCGCTCATGACCAAGAAGCTTTTGAACAAACTAAAAGCAGTTCTCATCTTCGCAATCATTATGGGTATAGTGGAAATTGTGATCTTTTCAACTGTTGGGTCTTTGACCCGATTATATCCTGTAAGATAAAGCATGAAGTTAATGAAGTATACCGTAGTGTCTCTGGAGAATGATGTTATCGTGCTTACTGCGACCAAAGCTACTACAACTAGTGGTGGAAAAGAGTAGCGCTTTTTGATTCTCATTAAGGCAATGAGAGTCATGAGTGTCGCTGCTGCTACGATTATGCCCAATTTGATTTCTATTACTATTGAGTTAGAATGACGCAAGGTTCTCCTACCTTCATAAAAGCGTAAAAAACCATATGCAAATAAGAAAGCCAGTAGGGCAAAGGTTGTTTTTTCCCCTCTTTCCCTGTAAATCTTTACGAGGTAGGCGATAATGGCCATGAGAACGAAAGGCTACTATTACCATACTAATATAGATTCCGCTAATCAGGGGAACAGAAACAGACCCCTTTCACCACATTTTCTTCATCCTTTTTTTTGCCTCTTCTAGTTTTGATTCCTCTTGAGGAGTTGATTCCACCATTTTTT
>DXJA01000143.1 GCA_019056875.1 Candidatus Jordarchaeum madagascarense | reverse complement strand
TCCCTGCATCCGGCCTATTGTAAATATTATCGTTTTGTCCTTCCACTTCTTTTTACGCCTGAGGACGAAAGTTATTTCCATAAGGTTTATGATAGAGGTATAGCCGCTTAATTCTCCCGCCTCGACCTTCTTGAGGACTTTGTAGGAATCTCTCCAGAGTTCTTCTCCCGTGTTTGAATCAGTCCTTGGCGAGCCAGTTTATCAATACGGCTATATCGAAGAAGACGCTAATATTTGCCATACCCGGACTCTCTCAACTTCTTTAACTACGTTGTGCTCGTAGTGTTCTCTGGAACCGCCTCCTCAAAGGCTCCAAGTAACTCATCAACAACACTCTTATCGGTATCCTTCGTCTTGACCTCGTACCCCATATTTTTAATGAACTCAACTATATCTTTTAATTCAACTGGCATAATACTCACCCAAACTAGTACAGCTGTATTATCTTCTTAAATATTCACCTTCCCGACTGATTCAGAAGGGAAGAAACCCTACCGCACTATTTTTACCTTTTTTGCATGATGGCGGAGTGGGTAGGATTCGGACCTACGGAGCCCATGAGGGGCCCTACAGATTTCCAGCCGAGGTTAGGTTAGTGGTTTCGATTCCAGTTTCGACTTCAAATTTCTGACGCTGTTAGCACTCTCACATCAGGTTTCTTGAGGAGTGTGAAATCTCCTAAGGAATTCGCCCATTGCGGGTTACACTATCAGGATTGTCCTTGACCTGTTTAGTGGTTCTAACAGTTCTGTCGCCTTAAACCGCTCGGCCACCACTCCGCTGCTTTCATTCTTTAAGGATTATTTTTAGACCAATTTTCGTTCACCTGTTTTTTTTGGAGGATGCGGGGAGAATTGAACTTCCGGCTTCTTGCTCTCCTCTTCTTTTCAGGACACTTCTTACCCGAAGCAGAAGGCTTAGGGGGCAAGTGCCCTGTCTGTGAGCCGCGGGCAAGCGCCCTATCCAGACTGGGCCACACATCCTCATCTTTGTTATTTTTTAAACCGTGTTGGTGGGTGTGGTCAGATTTGAACTGACGTGTTCTTGCTCTCCTCGGGCGATCTTCCTACCCACACACACGTAGAAGGCAAGCGCCCTAATCCATGCTAGGCTACACACCCACTACCTTTTCCTTATTCAACTCTCAAATAGGGTTTGGTGGGATGGGAAGGGTTTGAACCTCCGACCTTCCGATTTCTCCTCCTAAAGCTCCACGAAGAAATTTTGCTTATTCCGATGAGGGGGAACTGGAGTCGGTTACTCTTCCGCTGAGTTACAACCCCTCCAATTATCTTTATCATAACCGATTGTAACAATCTGGACACGATTTGAACATACGGCTTGTCTCACCAGTTTAATTGTTATTTTTTTATTGGCGGGTTACAAATGGTTAAAAATGGTCGGAGCTAGCGGACTCGAACCGCTTCCCAGAGGTCTACGGCCCCTGATGCTGAAACCCTTACACCAAACTCCGCTTCTCCCCGTTCACCCCCTCATCGACTGCTGAGAGATCACCGTATACTATTTGCTGAGGAAAAAAGGGTTCTGAAAAATTAACTAGTGTTGAAGAAACGCTAATTTGTTGGTGTGTGGCTACTTTGTGGAAAAAATGTGTGAAAAAACGCTTGTGGACAGCCTCTGAGTGCCCGGTGGAAGCCTATTCTATCTAATTCGGTTCTCGCCTATACTCGCTAAAATTCCCTGTTAACCACTGTTTGCCTACAGTTTCGGCGGTGTTATTACTATGCCGTAACCCTGTTGGACTATCCGCTGCTTGGTGCGAACGCCTATTGGTGACTGGCCATTTCGTTGCCAGTTTTTGCACTTGTCTTTCTTGCTTCATTCCCTATGTCCACCTTATTAATACTCTTTTTAATCCACACCCTTTTTGGTTCAGTAATACCATATAAATCCATCGAGTGACTTCCCCCCACCTCTATAAATTAAGGGCTATTACCCTGTAAATTAAAGGAGTAGAATAAAAGACATGTTGACAACTATTTATTTCAAGTCGGCGATGCCCGAAAAGATTACCCTCACCGCTATGATTGACACCGGGTATGATGGTTATCTAATTAAATCCCCACCACATGCTTCACGGAGAAACAAGATAATCTGCATCAACTCATTCGATTGACTCGAAATCTTTATTTGTTTCGATGTATATAGGCTTTATTCGGTGGTTCTGACAAATGATTGTAAGTCGAGTGGGTTCGAAGGGAGAACTTTTTCTCCCAAAGGATGTTAGGGAAAAGCTTGGGCTTAAGCCTCATATGAAGGTGGTTTATAAAGTTGAGGAGGGGAGATTGTTGGTGGAGCCTGTTCCAAGCCTGGAAGAAGTATTTAAGGAACCTCAGCCCGTTGAGTTAACCTTGGAAGAGTTTCACGAATTTAGAAAAAAGCTTTCTCGAGAGTCAGAGACTTGAAACTTCTGCTTGACACAACTTATTTCCTTCCCGCCATAGGGATCTCTGTTAAGGGCTTGGTGGGGGATGCAGTAATCAAACTGATTTCAGAGGGGCAACGGATTCTGATAAGTGATGTAACTATCTTTGAATTATCTGCTAAGGGCGGCAAACAAGTAGCTATTAGGAATCTTGAAGCTGAAAGAGTGGTGAATGGTATAAGAGCTATCATATATGACGGGCGTATTGAGAGAACCCCTGTTTATGATACATCTATTTTGCTAACTGCCTTTAAACTCAGAAGGGTATTAAATGACTTTATTGACTGCATAATCCTTTCGTCAGGTATCAACCAAGCTGACACTCTGATAACTGAGGATAAGGACATCCAAAACTTGGTAGGGAGAGGAGAGTTTCAAGAACTCATAGCGGCAATAAATCCTACATTCACAATTAAACCATTAGCAAATATGCTAAAGTTTCACACATAACGAAACAATTTACAGCAGAGAATGTAAGTTTTAATATTATTGGTTTGATTTGTCGCATTTCTTTCTTGTAACTGCCCAACAGGTCTACGATAATATATGATGATGTCTTCCTTGTTGGTTTTTGATAGCAGTTTCTGTTTTTTGAGATGTTTTCACATAATAATTTAGAAAATTTTTTGACATCTTGATCAGGGCTAAGCATGGGCGGAAGTGGAGATTAGTGATAACGAGGATTGAAAGCCTTTTTCAACGCTTCTTCCAACTCCTCTCTCTGTTTTCTTGCAAAAGCAGTTCCTCAGCAACGAGGATAAAAATATATCACCGATTACACAT
>DXJA01000142.1 GCA_019056875.1 Candidatus Jordarchaeum madagascarense | reverse complement strand
ACCCAAAGCATCTGACCCAACCTTCACACAAAACTACAGAGGAAGCACACTATTTTCCGACCAAAACGACGAATTCGCATTTTGCATTTACTGTGGTTCAAAACTACCACCAACAGCAAGATACTGTAAAAAATGTGGAAAACCCGCCCTCTAAACCAATTCCCTCAGAAAAACCCTAACAAAAATACAGTAAAAAACCCATTACTCTTCTTCACAATTCAAAAACCGTATTTTATTAAAGGATATGCTTTCCAATCAGAAAAAGAGTGCAAAAATCGTATCAAAAATATTCCCAAGGACGTAAACATCACAAATGTGGACGATTAATCTTGAAAACTAGCTCCAGAAAAACACACAAAACACCAAGATAAATAATTAAGAATTATTTATCTCACGATTATTCTGCTTCAAACATTAGCTTAATTAACTTTGTAATAGCCTCCTTCAGCCCAGCGCCCTCTGTAGCAACCGTCCCTATCACCGGAACATCCTGAGAAACACCCAACCTTTCCTTAACCTCTTCCGGGCTAAGAGCCCCAACCAAATCCTGTTTATTCGCAAGAACCACCACCGGAACCCTTTGCGGAAGCTCCTTCCGCACCCCAGTAAGAACACTCTTAGCCAATTCCAAAGTTTCAGGAGTCGTACTATCCACAACCAGCAAAATACCAGCACTACCCTTAGCCAAAATCTCCTGCAAAAATTTGAACCTCACCTGCCCCGGTGTCCCAAAAATCTTCAAATCCAAAAAATTAACCTCCTCATACCTAGAACCAAAGTCGAATGCTACAGTTGTACCCAGGGCGTCGATGCTCACTGAGTCTTTGCAGAGTTTGCTTACTACGGTGCTTTTTCCAGAGGAGTAGGGTCCTGTTACCAGAATTTTCATTATTTTTTTCTCTTCTTCCAATCCGGTTCGCCTTCCAGAGTATTGCCTGTTTTACTATTTAAAATTATGATACTCGGCGCTTTTACAATTTATAATAATATCTTTTTGTTTATAATATTTCGCTTTAATCCTCTAGTTGGAAAATTTTTATGTGGAATCAACCATTTTTATAAAATTTTACCGATTATCCAATGTGGATTCATATTTGCCTCAGGTAGTATGTTCTTCTTTTTTGGTGTATAACCTAAATATTTAACTTGTTAAAAAACAATTATTTTTCATATCTTGAAAGAGTTTGTAAAACATTGATTTTCAGTTATATGAAAATCATAATAAGGATTCTATGTTTATTGTCTAATTTGTTGCAAGAACCGTTTTATCGCTAAAGTATCGTTAATATTAAATTCAATTATATATTAAAAAAAGATTATTAGTGGTTATTACCAATCTGGAATCTGAGCTTGTGATCCTAGCAGGAACCGAAAAGGAGGCAGACGCTGGCTTTGGAAAGAATAGTTCTAATTTCTATAATGCTCTTCAGCGAGTTACTAAGCGTGTTAGAGACAGTAAACATGCCCAATGCCAGCTCTAAATTCAAATCATGTATTGAGAAAGTAGTATTTAAACACCCCCAGATTTTAAGTGGATTTGATTTCAAATGGTTGGAGCTTAACACTTTTACTATTCTGGATAATCTGTCAAAGATAGAGTTGGGATTAAGGCGAGAAAAGTGCGTAAGAGCTCTTTTTGATTTGCTTCAAACTGCTTTTTCCTGTGGTGAAAAGCTGGGGGTTGGCTTCGAATATCTGGATAGGTCGGCCCTTATCTATAATGTTAATCATCCCTTATTTGAACAGTACGAACTAGCTAAAGGTGCAATTCATGAAAAACTGGTTTGGTTTAAAAAGGAGAAAGCCAAGAGCGAAATAAATAGAAAAAGGATAAACATTTCACTAAGATGCGGAAATAGATTGGAGTCGACAAAAATTCCTGAACAAATTTTTAAAGGTGTGATCGAACCCAAAAAAACTACCCTTAAAAAATTATCAATAAATTCTGTTCGCAATGTTTTGGAAAAACCAATGGGAACCGACTCTCTACCGAAAGAAGTTTCTGGAGCAAAAAGTGTAGCAATAATTGTCGAATATAATTCCTATCTCCATACCCGCGATGTATTGAAACTGATTCTTAGCGAATTAAAAAAAGTCCAAGTACCAGAAATTGAGCTGGTTCTAGCCTGCGGCCTAAATAAGATGGATCCAAGCCAATTTGCGAAGATGTTGGATAGTAAACTTTTGGATAAATACCGTATTAATCTCCACGACGCTTTGGATGAAGATGGTCTGACAGAGGTTGGAAGAACGCTATCGGGTGCAAATCTGAAGATAAATACAAAGGTGGTAGAAGCCGATTATCGTATAGCTATTGGATCCATTCGCCCACACCCCTACTCCGGATTTACTGGAGGTTATCAAGCCATCCTCCCGGGAGTGGCAGGGGCAGAAACAATCGTGTGTAATCAAGTTAGAGGAATGCTTTTAGGTAGCAGAATAGGATCCACTGCAGATAATCCTGTGTTTAGAGACACGCAAAGCGTAGCTTCACTTTGTGGCATTGATTTCCTCCTAAACGCCGTTATTAACAACAGGGGTGAGGTGGTAGAATTCGTTGCCGGGAATCCTGAAAATGCTTACGCCAAGGGAATGGAGATTTCTAAAAATCTTTTCACAAAGGAAGTAGATGAAAGAGCAGAAGTGGTTATAGTGGCACCTGGGAAACCATATGACCAAGACATTTATTCAAGTCTACAATCACTAGGAACCACAAAACAACTTCTCAAACCTAATGGTTTAACCGTGTTGATAACAGATTTAGGTCGTGAGGATCTAGTCAAACTCAATAAAGTTATGACCCTCAAATACGACGAATTTCTGGATATGGTCCACGAAGATCCCAAGGCTCTCCTAATAAGAAATATTATGGAGGTTGAGGGGAGGAATCTCATACTTGTTTCTGGAAAATCCTTTAAAGATGTTAGCAGACTCCCCATCATTAATGTAGAAAATTTAGTTGAAGCGATTGATCAAGTAACACGCATAGCTAATCCCTCTTCACTTCTAATGGTTCGTGAAGCTTGGAATGTAATTCCTGAATTTAAAAATGGGGAACACCCCTATTCAATAGATTTTTAAAACTATAGTGAATTAAAACATCATATATTAGTTTCAATTAATAGCATCTGCCCTTCTTAACGCCCATATTTTTCTGTATATAGGTTTATAATGCATATCTATCTACATGAATATGAGAAGTTAGATTAGCATATTAACTCTGCTTTATGATAAAATGTGGTTTTAGAGCCAATAAGGTTCACTAAAAATAAAAAAATTAGTAAAATTCATTTTTCGGCCCTAAAACTTTTCCCATTATTGAATTTCATTATTGACTACATTTGATGGACTTTCCTCTCAGTATTATCTCGTAAAGGGTTTGATCTATGGCGGTTTCAGAAATGTCTGAGCAATAATCAATAATTCTCTCAAGGTGTATAATAATCACTTTACATTCTGGAAATTCAGATTCCACTCTTCGTAATTCTTTTTTGAGACTACTCCTCTGCTCCAGAATCTCAAAGGCTTTACTTAAGTTCCTATTGAAAAAAACATTTAGGAGTGAACCGTACAAACTGTTCGCCTTTTCTGCAAGCTTTGATAACTCCTCATTAGCCACTCCAGAGGCTAGAATCTGCTCAGCTACCGCTACTGCATGATCTGCTATTCTTTCTATGTATCGTGTTATGTGGCTATAATGCAGACCTTCTATAGGCAATATATTTAATTGTCGGGCTAGAGATGGGTTCTCAAGTGTTAAATGCACCATTCTCTGTACAAGCCAGTTGTAACGATCAACATCATCATCACGGTTGATAATAACCTGAGCCTCCTTCCGATCTCCGTTTCCAAGAACCCGGACTACGCTGTTTAGAATATAACCTGTAGTGTTGAGCAGTCTCTGAATTATGAGTCTTATGGATGTTCCTTCACTGATGTCTTTAATTATAATAGATTTGTCAGTTTCATCAACAACTTCTATTCCAATCATGTTTCTGACCGCTTTTTCTATGTCTTCTCTAACTTCAAGGGATATTTCTTTTGTAGATACTAGATTCACTTGGTCAAGTCCGACTATATAACTCGAAACTATCATAACATGAGCCATATAAGGGTCACAATTCTCTATGTCAAAAGTGCCCTCTAACTTTCGCTTATAAGAATCCTTACCAGAAAAAACTATTAGGCATCCATCCTCCAGCTCCTGAAAGTTTACCTCACTTCCACCTTTTAGCTTGGATTTCGCACACCAGTTTTTTGGTAGGTAAACATAGAAAGACCCTTTTACCTCTTGGATTTTTCTAGATTCCATATTCTAAACACCTACATAAGGATACTCATGTATCCTTAAGAATCTTTAGGAAAATATTAGTATAGTACAAGAAATGATGTCCACTCGGAAGAGGCATCAGATTCAGGAGAATGGCAGCAATATTACGAAAAATTCCCAGAAAAACGGCATTGATTGTTATACTCTTACTGGCAGTGGCGGCAATCTCGGTATTTGTGATTTATCCTTTTATCTACGTTAAACCCCAAGCGGATCTACAGCAGACTCTCGGACTATATACTGGACATTCCTCAGATACCATAAATATTGCGGGATCAACAACAGTGCTGCCGATTTCACTTGCTATGGCGCCTCTTTTCCATTATATCACCGGGGTAAATGTTCAGGTATCCGCCGGCGGTTCTGGCTTGGGATACAGCAATGTTATTGATAGAATTTCGCCAATAGGAGCTGTTTCTAGGCCCCCTGAGAGTAGTGAAATTAATAGAGCTGCTGTAAACGGGATAAATCTTGTATTACGTTCCGTAGCACTTGACGCTATCTGTATAATCTGGAACATTCCCGGGATTGAGCAAGGGGACTTAAAGCTAACAAAAGATCAGGTAGTAAAAATATACAGTGGAGTGTACACCCAATGGAACCAAGTAGACCCCAGTTTATCTCCTGTAATCATATGGGTTGTTGGTAGGGAACCCAATTCCGGAACTCGAGAAACTTTTGAGACACGTTTCGGAGTAAGTGAAACTAAGGTAAATCAGGAAGTAACTAACAATCAGGATATGGTTTTCGCGGTTACGAGCACATATTACTCAATAGGGTACTGTAGTTTCGCCTACACTGAGGGTGTTAATACCGCTGAAATTGCTGCAGAAAACGGAACTTTCTACGCTCCAACAAGAGACACTATTAAGAACAGAGAATATCCTGCTTGGAGAGAACTGTATTATGTAACTAATGGTACACCCTTCAAGGGCTCACTTATTGATATGTACCTAGATTTTGTGCTGAGTCCAACTGGTCAGAATATTGTTGAGTTGACGGGTTACGTGTCAATTGTATAGGCGGTACAGCAAAAATGGGCACACAGAAAACACTCTTGGAAACTATAATTGGTATGATGAAGCGTTTGTGGAAAGGTTTCAAAAACCTTTGGCCCAAGATCCTTAGTCGCCCGGCTCCTAGCCTCGACGTATTAAAGTTAAGGGGGTTAGAATATCTTAGGAGGCTTTTCTCACCTGAGGGGGCTACTGGTTTCTGCGCTCTTTCAAGTTTTGTTATTACTATGCTTATTCTATTTTTCCTAATACAACAAGGGCTTCCCATCATCCAAGAGATGGGATATTGGCAATATGGTTCGTATATTCTTCCCCTCCTCAACGATATTGGTTTAGCAGAATATATGTGGCTCCATGCGTTGATTCAGACAAATGGAAACATGTTGATTGGTTTCATGAACTTTATTACTGGTTCAACGTGGGATCCTAGTGGCTACAATTTCGGGATTCTACCTCTTATAGTTGGTACTCTCCTTGTTGTTGGTGGGGCTCTACTTATAGCCCTTCCCATTGGTATATTTTCAGCAATCCATTTATCGGAATACTGTCCACAAAGGATTAAGAACATTGTGAAGCCAATTATCGAACTTCTGGCGGGCGTTCCCTCTGTAGTTTATGGCTTTGTTGGACTTGCTGTGCTTGCTCCTCAGATTGCTAATACTTTTAGTTTGAGGTCTGGTCAAACCGCTTTAGCGGGGGCAATCATCCTTTCAATAATGATTCTTCCCACAATTGTTTCTATCAGCGAGGATGCGATAAGCGCTGTTCCTAAATCCTATAAGGAAGCCTCACTTGCTCTCGGGGCAACTCACTTCCAGACGGTGCGAAAGGTACTTTTACCCGCTGCTATTTCAGGCATTACCGCAAGCATTATTCTGGCTGTGGGGAGGGCGCTTGGAGAAACAATGGCCGTGCTTATGGTTTGCGGGGGTGTAGCAAACATCCCGCCTCTCTCATTAGAAATGTTCTTCACCGCTGTTAAACCTATGACCGCCGCGATAGCGGCAGAGATGGGAGAAACCGCAGTAGGCAGCTTACACTACAGTGCACTTTTCGGTGTGGCACTGGTACTTTTCCTAATCACATACCTTGTTAATTTTATAGCAGATATTATTAACACCCGGTTCAAAAAGAAGTTCGGAGGACCAAGATAATGAAAAGCGAAACGGAGTGGCCAATCATTAAGAAGCGAGTTGGAATCGGAGAAATACTCTTCAATATTCCCACCCTTCTCATTTTAGCTTCATTCTTCCTAATTATGGGCATCGTAGTTTTTTATGGCACACCAGCATTTAGCTGGGAGTTCTTAACCGGAACACCAGGACTTAGAATGCTTTATGGTGAGCCATTCGGATCAAGTTATCTCAGTTTTCTCTATGGCGAACCATTTTATTTACAAATTATGCCCTATGGTGGAATACTCCCCATGATATTTGGAACTCTTGCACTTGTATCCGGGGCAATATGCATAGCCGTACCCCTTGGGGTTCTTTCCGCCGTATACATTAACGAGTACCTGCATGAAGGGCGATTAAAATCCTTCATGATTCAATCTATTACTAACTTAGCTGGGGTTCCCTCGATAGTATTCGGTCTCTTTGCCTTCGCATTCTTTTCCAAACAATTAGATTTCGGTGTTTCTCTTCTCGCCGGTTGGTTCGTGTTAGGGTTTATGGCTCTCCCCATAATAATCAAGTCAACAGAAGAAGCCTTAAAGACTATACCTAGAGGCTTCCGAGAGGCGAGCCTGGCTCTTGGAGCGACAAAATGGGAGACTATAACCTCAACTGTTCTGCCTGTCGCATCGCCTGGAATATCCACTGGTACGATACTGGGAATCGGACGCATTGCTGGTGAAACAGCAGCCATACTCTTCGCATCTTCAATCTTCTACCAGAGTAGCCTTTTCCCTACAAGTATCTTTCAGCCAGTAATGGCGCTAACCTATCATCTATACTATGAGGCTACCTCAAGTCCCTTTGCGGAGATAAACAGACCTTTCGAGTTTGGAACAGCTCTCATACTACTCGGACTAGTTCTACTCTTCAGCGTTGTTGCAATCTATATTAGAGCTAGAGGTCAGAAAAAAAGAAAAGGTTGGTGAAAAGAATGGTATCCGTTTTAAACAAACATATAATATCTAACAATAGAGAAAATAAAACAGCTAAAGAAAATAATCATGAAAATGACGAAGTGAAGATAGAGGTTAAAAATCTAAATCTATGGTTTATCAAAAACCATGTCTTAAAAAACATAAACCTCAAAATCTATAAGAATAATGTAGCTGCAATAATTGGTCCCTCTGGTTGTGGTAAAACCACTTTAATTAGGTCTTTTAACAGGATGGTTGATTTGGATAATGCGAGGGTTGAGGGTGAAGTGCTTCTTGATGGTGAAAACATTTATGATTTTGGAACCAATGTGGTGAAACTTCGGGAAAGGGTGGGAATGGTTTTTCAGAAACCTAATCCGTTCCCTATGTCTATATACGATAATATTT
>DXJA01000141.1 GCA_019056875.1 Candidatus Jordarchaeum madagascarense | reverse complement strand
TTTGGTATTTTAATTCCTCCTTAAAGGGCTACATATTTTTCATTTAAGAAGTGTTTTTAAATTTTTGTATATTAAGTCGATACCTAAGGATATTTTATGAAAACTTTGAAAATTTAATCTTTGCTGTCCTACACTAGAGTGATAATAGTGCTTTTTTAAAATTAAGGTTAGGTTGATATACTAAGCCTCACCAAAAAAATTTAAATTGAAAAAATTAAACACAGAATAGCAATACAAAATTTTGACCCCGCCATAAAACTGATGGTAAGAAGCGGGTTAAAGTAGGTTGTCAAAAATGAAGATAATAGTGTGTATTAAGCAAGTCCCTGAAATTGCTGAAGTTAAGATCGACCCCAAGACAAACACACTTATTCGAGAAGGAGTCCCATCCATTGTCAATCCCTTCGATGAAATAGCGGTGGAAGAAGCAGTTAGAATAAAAGAGAAACATGGAGGAGAAGTTACAGTGATAACAATGGGTCCCCCACAAGCAAGGAAGGCTCTAATGAGATGCCTAGCTATGGGTGCGGATAAAGGAATTCTACTCACGGATAGGGCTTTCGCTGGCTCAGACACATGGGCCACCTCATTCACCCTTGCGCAGGCCATCAAAAAAATGGAGTATGACCTAATACTCTGTGGCACAAGGGCTATCGATGGCGATACAGCCCAAGTAGGACCCGAACTAGCAGAAAACCTTGGAATAACGCCCATCACTTATGTCAATAGGGTTGAGATTGATGAAGAAAGGAAAAAGGTAACAGTTCACAGAGAAACCGAGGAGGGCTACGAAGTCATTGAATCCCGTTTACCAGTCCTCTTAACCGCTATCAAAGGTTTAAACGAACCTCGAATTCCGGCCCTTAGAGAAATTATGCTTGCCAAGAAGAAGGAGATAAAAGAAATCACACGCGTAGACATGGGGGGTGACCCCCAGTCGTACGGATTGAGTGGCTCATTCACAGAGGTTGTAAAAATATTCACACCCAAGCAGAGGGAAGGAGGAATAATCATTCAAGACGAACCAGTGGCTTCGGCAAAAAAACTAACTCAGCTACTGCTTGAAGAACCCATTATAAAAAAGCTCAAGGGAAAGGTGAACTGAAGATGATTCAAGTGCTAATAGATAAGTGTACAGGATGTAAGGTATGCTTCTCGCTGTGCCCCTTCGGTGCAGTAGACATGGTTGATGAAAAAGCCCAGATATCAGCGGCCTGTACCCTCTGTGGGGCGTGTGAAAAGGCTTGCCCCGCTCAAGCAATCATTATCGAGAGGCCGAAGCGAGAGGAAATAGACCTCTCAGAGTACAAAGGAGTATGGGTTTACGCCGAACAGAGCGAGGGAAAATTAAAGAGTGTAACACTTGAACTTCTGAGCGAAGGAAAAAAACTGGCAGACAATTTGGGAGAAGAACTCGCGGCGGTTCTTATGGGAAATGGCGTATCCGCTCTTACAGATGCCCTCATTGCCCAATGTGCGGACAAGGTTTATTTGGCAGAACATGAACTCCTTGAGAGGTACAATAGTGACGCCTACACCGCAATTCTAACAGCGATCATTTCCAAATACAAGCCTTCCATCGTGCTTTACGGAGCGACTCTCAATGGACGTGACTTGGCGCCCAGAATCGCCGCAAGACTGAAGATAGGTCTCACCGCGGATTGCACAGGGTTGGACATTACTGATGAGGGACACCTGCTGCAGACCAGACCCGCCCTGGGAGGAAATATTATGGCTCAGATTCTCTCGAGGTACACTCGGCCACAAATGGCTACGGTTCGGCCTAATGTGATGAAAAGGGCAGAGGCCGACTCAAGCCGGAAGGGGGAAATCATTAAGGTTGAGGCAAACATTACTCCCAGAATTATTAGGGCGAAAATCTTGGATATTGTTAGGGAAGTTTCCCAGGAGGTTAATCTAGAAGAGGCAGACATCATAGTGTCATGTGGACGTGGAGTTCAGTCACCGGATAATATACCCGTTGTTGAGGAATTGGCTAAGACACTTCACGCCGCTTTGGGTTGTTCCAGGCCAGTGGTGGATGAGGAGTGGCTTCCACATATGCATCAAGTAGGTCAGACCGGGAAGACGGTTGCTCCGAAAATGTACATTGCTGTGGGAATTTCGGGCATGATTCAGCATCTTGTAGGAATGCAAACCTCAGACATAATTGTAGCTATTAACAAGGACCCAGAGGCACCCATCCTAAAAATTGCAAACTACGGTGTTGTGGGAGATCTGTTCAAAATAGTTCCGGAACTGGTAAAAGAATTACGAAAAGGGCTTCAGGAAGCTTAATTCCACAATTCTAGTTGAATTTTTATATGAATTGAATAGGTAGTGGTGTCTGGTTCGATTGTAATGGTAGGGAAGTATTTATACTGTTCTGTTTTTATATTTGACATGAGATTTGACTTATTAATGGGATTGGGTGCTAATATGGGTCAGCAATCCGAGAACCGTGCGGAAACTGTGAAGGATGCCTTAGACGGTGGGGATATGGTGCTTACCGAGGTTGATGTTGAAAGGATGAGAAAGGAAAGGGACGTTGAAGGCTTGATAAATGCTCTTAAATACAAGTGGAAAATGACGGTTCGATTCGACGCGGCAGATGCCCTTGGACAGATAGGAGATCTGAGGGCGGTGGAACCACTCATATATGCACTAAAAGACGAAGATCGGATTGTCAAGGAGGCGGTGGCACGGGCACTCGGAGAATTAAAGGACTTGAAGGCTGTGGAGCCGCTCATCCAAACACTAGAAGATGAATATTCAAGGGTTCGAGGTGCGGCAGCGTGGGCACTTGGAGAGTTGGACGATGTGCGGGCTGTGGAACCTCTCATAAAGGTTCTTAAAGACGAAAACTGGGGTGTACGACTAGATGCCGCGCGGGCACTTGTAAAGATAGGGGATGAGAGAGCAATTGAGCCACTTGCTCAGCTACTGGAAGATAATTATGATATTACTGTGCAAGAAGCGTTATGGGATCTTGAAAACAGGAAAAGGGATAGAGAACTTGGTTTGAATTCGAAATAGTTCCAGAACTAGTCAAAGAATTAAGAGAAGGACTTCGAGAAACTTGAAAAATTCCCAAATTTCCAATAAATTAATTTAGAGTTAAGTGAGTGGTGGAGGGGTTGATGTGAAGATCAACCACTATTCTCTACTTTTTTGTTTTATGTTGCTTTCTGGCTACTGTGTTTTTCGTCAAATCCTATCGTTTTAATAGTTCGCCGGAAATTCTTAATTTTTGTATTTCATTTGTGCCTTCGTATATGCCTACGATTTTTGCGTCTCTAAAGATTCTCTCAATAGGATATTCTTTTGTGTATCCGTAACCGCCGTGAATCTGAAGGGCTAGGTCAGCCGCTTTCATAGCTATTTGTCCTCCGGCAAGTTTTGACATTGCTGCCTCCATCGAAATTCTTGCACCCTTATCCTTGAGATAAGCTGACTTGTAGGTCAATAGACGAGCCGCCTCTATTTCGGTGGCCATCTCGGCTAGCATCCATTGTATCGCCTGTAACTGGGCTATGGGTCGACCGAACTGAACTCTCTGCTGAGAGTATTTCAGGGCCTCTTCAAAAGCAGCTTGCGCCACACCCACACCCTGAGCCGCAACTCCAATTCTTGCCTGGTCGAGTGTGATCATGCCCACCTTATATCCCTCGCCTACTTTTCCAAGAACATTCTCCTTTGGAACTCGGCATTCTTCAAAAGTGATAGACTTGGCGGTTTCTGAGCAGTGTATTCCCATCTTTCTTTCGGGCTTACCGATCTTGAGACCTGGAACGTCTTTATCAACAATTAGAACACTCATTGGTTTTATTTTTGAATCACTAACCTCGCCATCGGTTAGGGCAAAAACTAGGAAAACTCCGGCTACTAAACCGTTCGTTATCCATTGTTTGGATCCGTTTAAAACCCATTCGTCACCATCGAGCACCGCTTTGGTTCTTACATTCGAGGCGTCTGAACCTGCATTGGGTTCTGTTAGTGTGAACGCCCCAATCATTTTGCCTGAGGCGAGTTTCGGGAGATAATTTTCTTTCTGTTCCTCTGTGCCGAAGTGATTCAGGGGCCAGCAGGCCACCGAGTTGTGAACGTGAACGATTGTGCCTATGGAAGCCCATACTCTAGAGAGTTCTTCTATAAGAATGGCTGCGCTTATACTGTCTATTCCTGATCCATTGTATTCTTGTGGAATTGTCGCTCCCAGGAATCCGAGGTCAGCTGCCTTGTTGATGACCTCCCAAGGGAATTTGCCCTTCTCTTCGGACTCCTCGACTCTGGGTGCCAATTCTTTTTCGGCAAAATCTCTTACAGTCTGCCTTATCATTTCCTGTTCTTCGTTTAAATCAAAGTCCATTTTTTATAACACCTCAAACCAGCATTAATGATTGTTCAATTGTTCAAAGATTCTTTCAAGAAAATTCGGAACTCTATATTATATATTTAATCCGCAA
>DXJA01000140.1 GCA_019056875.1 Candidatus Jordarchaeum madagascarense | reverse complement strand
TTTTATTTTTTTATTTCTTGAATTCTTAATTTTAATCTGATCTGCGAGAGCTTTCATATCATGCCAAATTAAAAATTCTTTTTTAAAAAATTCGAAATTTTTTAGATAGTGCAGTTCTTTAATGAACTAACCTTTATTGATTTTCAATCAATTAAAACTAGGGCTGTGAGGTTCATTGATTCTTTTGTTCCCCACTGTATTTTGAATCCGGCGTTTTCCGCGGTTTTTGAGACATCTATTCCCACGGCTTCCATTGATGGTCTCGCTTCCCAGGGGTGTTTACAAAGGTTTTTAGGATCACATTCCTTACATAAATGGCAGGGTCCGGTTGTGAGTCCCAGTGTTAAGCGGTATCCTTTTTTGAAGGCTTCTCTCTCTATGGCGGTGATTATGCGGTTGGCTTCTGCTCCTTCGTTTCCCACTCCCTCATTCAAAACAAGCTCTACGAATTCTTCATCTTTGGTAAGATCTAAGAGGTTGGTTTCCTTTTTTTTGAGGTAATCTTGTACCTTCTTGTTTATCGATTTGTCTATTTGGAAGATTATGGCATACTTGTAATTTTGGAGAATCTCGCGAAATTCTTTAGCAGTTGGTGTATAGGGTGGACACATCAGATTCCTTCCGTAATTAATACAAGGTGGATATCTACATTTTAATTGCACTCTGTCGTCCACTACGATTAAACTGGTATCGATGCCCTTGGCTCTCGATGCGCCTTCCTTCACTGCCAGTTCACTTAACTCTTCTAAATCTTGTTCGACTTTTGACAATTTTCAAAATCTCCTTGTAAATTGGTATGTACTGAGTATATTTCCGCCAGATTTTTTTGACCTTTTTTCCGATTAGACAATCTATGGGAGAGTTATATATTATTCGCAAAGTTCTTTCTGGCTAATTAGTTTGAATCCCCCGTTACTTAGTGCCTCCATGGCTGCTTCAATGTCTGAAACTCTTATAATCATAATTGCTTTACCCTGCTTCAATGTGGTATATAGATAATCTATGTTTACATTCCTTTCCCCCAGAACGGTGGCTATCTCATACAGGCTCCCCGGTTTATCCACCGCTTCCACAGCTATGACATCCGTTTCCGAAACTAGATATTCCTGGCTTTTCAAAACCTTTAGAGTTTTTTCAGGATTATCAACTATCATTCTGATAATTCCATAATCCGCGGTGTCGGCGACCGTGAGAGCTCTCATGTTTATGTTATTATCAAGCAATATTTTGGTTAGATTGGCCAGTGTACCCGGCCTATTCTGCAGAAAAACCGAAATCTGTTTCACCATCTTCTTCTACTCCTCCTACTCTTCCTATATATTTTCTTTCCTTAAATCTATCACCCTTTTTGCTTTACCCATGGACCTAGGAATCTCCCCCGGAGCAACCAGCTCAATCTTAGCCTTCACCCTAAGAGTCTCAAACAGTTCGTCCTCAACCATTCTCTCAAAATCCACCAAGTCCTTCATTTTATCACTAAATCTTTCCGGAGTAACCTCAATCTTAACGGTTAAAGTGTCAAGAATGTCACGATCAACCACTATCTGATAATTTTCACTCACCCCCGGAATCCCCATCAAAACATGCTCAATCTGTGATGGATACACGTTTACACCCCTCACAATCAACATGTCATCCGCTCTGCCCGCCACCTTACTCATCCTAACCATCTCACGTCCACAGTTACACTTCTCATGGTTCAAAGAAGTAATATCATTAGTAACATATCTAAGCAGGGGTGTTCCCTCCTTAGTTAAGGGAGTGAACGTCAGAACCCCCTTCTCTCCGGGTGAAACCGGTTCTTTAGTATCCTTGTCAACAACTTCTGGAATAAGCAGGTCCTCCCATATGTGTAACCCGTTCTTCTCGGGGCACTCCACGGATACGCCTGGTCCGTAAATCTCTGAGAGTCCGTAAATGTCGTAAGCATCAATGCTTAAAGCCTCCTCGATTTTACTCCTCAGAGTCTCCGAAGACGGCTCCGCTCCAAAAATCCCCATCCGCAGCTTAATTTCCTTGGAAACGTCAAATTTTTCCTGCTTAGCATACTCCGCTATGTACAGAGAGTATGAGGGGGTGCAGGTCAGAACAGTTGAACCAAAATCCTTCATCAACTTGATCTGAAGCCCGGTGTTCCCACCAGAGATGGGAATAACTGTTGCGCCGATCCTCTCACCTCCGTAGTGGAATCCCAAACCACCAGTAAACAATCCATAACCATAAGCGTTCTGTATAACATCACCCTTATGACATCCCGGACAAGTCATCGTGCGAGCCATCATCTCAGTCCATGTCTCAATATCGTTACTAGTATAACCTACCACAGTGGGCGAACCGCTCGTTCCCGAACTGGCATGCAGCCTAACAATCTCCTCCAAGGGCTTTGCAAACATTTTAAACGGATAGTTTTCTCTAAGATCCGTTTTCAAAGTGAATGGAATCTTTGTGATGTCCTCAGCGGATTTAATGTCCGATGGCTTTACTCCTGCCTTCTTAAATTTCTGATTATAGAACGGAACATTATCGTAGCAGTATTTAGCCATGCTCCTCAGTCTCTTGGACTGTATCCCCTCAATTTCTTCTCTTGAAGAGAGTTCGGCATCCTTATTCCAGTACAAGTAATCCACGCCAACTCACCTTTAACCAATTCAAAATTCGATTACAAGCCATCGTTGCCATATATGAGTGGAAGACCACATAGAACTTCTCAAACCTATTTTTATTCCTTTTGTTTCCTCCACATAAAAGAAGGGCATAAACAAATTTGAAGATAATAGGCTCGGGTGGACGGAGCTTTATACCAAGAGGGTAGTAAATATTTCATTCATATACAGTTATTGAGATTTTAAACTTTTTTAAATTATTAACCGGCCAAATGGTTTCTTTCTAAATTAACTCTCCTTTGACAATCATGATTGCCTTTCCACCGACGAGTACATCGATTTTTTCTTCCTTCTCTTCAGCTCTTAGGAAAAGCAGGGAAGGTCTGCCCATTTCATAACCTTGTTCAACTTGTATATTGATTTTATTCTCTCCAAAATAATGGTGTTTCACTAGATACGCCGCTAGGCAACCGTTTCCGCTTCCCGTTGCCGGATCCTCTGGAATGCCGTAGTAGTCCGCAAAAACTCGGACGCTCAATTTATTTTCTTTATTGTAGGTCTCAGGACAAAAGATGAGTATCAATTTGGCTTCTGTATCTTTAACCAAATCGAAATACTTGTCCCTATTTATTCTAGCCTTTTTTAAAGCGTTCATAGTTTTTAAAGGAACTATGATAGTAGGCAGTCCGGTCGAAACTTCTTGAATAGGATATCTCTCGTCTATTTCATACTCCTTGAGGTTTAAAACTTGCGAAATAATTTCTGGTTTTAAAATTCTGTTGAATGATGGTTGTCTTTGTTTCATCCATAAAATATCTCCCTGTTCACTGTAATTAATTGTAACAGGTATTTGCCCGATTTTCAGATTCAAAATTATTTTCTCAACTGGTTCTTTTATGATGTCCTGTTGTATCACATAGGCTGTTCCAAGTGTGGGGTGTCCCGCGAATGGCACTTCCTCTTCTGGAGTGAAAATGCGTACCTCATAACCTTCCTTCTTTCCTTCTGTTAAAATGAAGGTGGTTTCCGAAAAGTTCATCTCTTTGGCAATTTGCTGCATTTCCTTACTTGAGAGGTTTTTTGCGTTTCCAACCACTGCAAGCTGGTTAGCCGTATATCTTTCTTCTGCAAACACATCTACTATGTAAAAAGGATGCTTTTCCACATCTTTTGCTCTCCTTCAGTTTTTAGTTAAAATTTTGTATTGCTTCTCATTAATCGAATAGGAGTCAATGCACATAAAAAAGTGTAATTATCAAATTAAGGACTTTGCTAAATAAGTGGTCTAACCTTTTGGCTTGACTTAAGAAACCGAAGCAAACTACTTTTATCAAATACTATTTTAGTATTTTTCATGTAACAGCAGGAATTATACTTCTATAGGCGATGTGGTTTCGTTCGATTTTGCCTC
>DXJA01000139.1 GCA_019056875.1 Candidatus Jordarchaeum madagascarense | reverse complement strand
TAATCCCTAAAAGTTAACCGATTAGCAGACACAACCAATTATTTTACAAAGGTGGTAAATAAATATATAAAAGAATATCCAAGTAATATACTCATTATGTTTCGGAAGGAATGAGCAAAGAAAAAAGGGAGAAAAAGATGGTGAGATGGATCAATCTTAAGAGAAAGAGAGGAAAAGCAGTTCTAGCAATTCTAATGATGTCATTATTCCTAATCAGCATAAATTTCTTAACAACTTCAAACCAGTACGCGGAATACTATACGATTACCAATACACTGCTCTACCATCAAACAGCAAAAAATCTGGATTCATCACTTTTAATTGACTATAAGATAGGGATAAACACAGAACTAGCCAAAGACCCTTTCAATAGTATGAGCGGATGCTTAACCTTAGAGTTCGAAATTTCATCGTTTAATTATGAGGAAGGACTATACTATTTCGAGGGATGCCACTACTTAAGCTCCGAAGGTTTACCCGTTTTACCATACATCCATGAGAGATTCATATTGCCTCACAACTCGGTGATAGAGAATTTGCAGGTAGACTACGGGGAACAACAATATCTATTTCCAAAATACATAGAAAGATTCACTGAAACAGGTACCCCATCTGGGGATGGAGAAGGCGAGGAGCCAAAAATTGATAATTCTCCAGAGTTTTTCCCGAGTGAACCAGTCATGCTATCGGACAGTCCCTCGGTAACGCGTTCCGGCGTCGACCTCTGGCATATTACAATATACCCTTTCCGCGCATTCCAAAATGAAACCGTATTGCTTCATAAGGAACTAACCATCAGAATCCACTTCAAGCCGGATAACTCATTTGCACAGTCCAAGTTCCTAGAGTTCACTGCCCCGGACTTTGCCACAAATGCCTTAAGCAAATTCTCCCAGAAAATCTCCGAACTCCAATTAGAACCGGGTGTAAGAACCGAAGCTAAAGGAATGCCCAGCTACATCGTTATCGGAGATTATGCAACTCACTCCATGGCTGTAGCTTACTGTTTCTACAGGACTCCGGAAGGACAAAGACATTACGGACTAATATGTTTGAAACCAAACGAAACAGACCTCATCCCAGAGTTCAGCATTAGACTTCAGGAAATAGGATTCAACGAGCCACAAATAATCAATTCAACCGCCGAGCTAATGGCACTAATAGAACTTACCTGGAACCACGCACCCTATCTAGTGATAGCAGACGAGAATCTCAGTACGAGTGCCACACCACTCGCAGCATTCTTAAATTATCCACTAATAGTCCACCCCACGGTTTCTGACTATGATATTGATAGGTTAATAAGTCAACTCGGCGCGAGCGGAATAATACTCTGCGGCAATGTAACCAACATTGATTTAGGAAACCTAAACATCATAGATTTAGCCAACGAGGAGGAAGTAAATCAATTCCTGTACACGCTTCAATACCAGACAGGATTTATTGAAAAAGAGTTTGACGCATACCGCAACCAATTCCTCGCAACAGTACTAAATGGACAGGACTACACACTATTCACAAACAAAGACACCCAAATTAAACAAGGAATCCCTTACCTCGTTTGTTATGACAATTCAAATACTAGAGAGTTTGTTATAGCCGCCACAACGCTGGCAACATGGCGGGGTGCTCAGATTGAAGACGTAGGATATAATACATCGATTCAGATACGAAACCTGCTAGAAATACGTGATCCATTGTATGTAGCCTTCTACGGGGATGGTGATGATGGTGAAGTGGGGTGTTACTTCGTTTCTGACCCTACAGGGCTCGAATCTATCCCCATAGCAACTGATTTCTACTACGCTGAGCGGGATGAGTGCCAACCAGGAGGCTCTTGGCAGACGTTTTCCATAGATTCGTATGTAGGTAGACCCATATCCACCAGTGACGCTTACGCACAATTATACGTTGATTTAATAGCCAATTACGAGAACGGTAGCCTACCAAATTATAACTTTACAAAAAGGTGTGCACTCTTTTCATATGGTTTTGGACCGGCAGATGCTACTGACAGTGTACATAAAAAACTAGTAGCCGCCGGTGCCAACTATCATCCAGTCTATGAAAGGGGAAGCGGCTATTTCACAGAGGGTACCATAATTTGGGAATTAGAAACTAATGGCATTCAGATAGTATACTTCAATACACATGGCAACTACAACGGAATTTCCACGGGTGACGGAGGAACCCTCAATGATTATGATCTCCAAGGACACAACTTTAGTAATACTCCGCCTTTCATCTATGTGGATTCTTGTTTAACCGCTAGATTCGCCGGTAGTGGTGTTTATGAAGAGGGGTCGTGTATAGCAACACAGTTCATGCAGTATGGCATTTTAGGGTATCTTGGGTCTACGATGAATGCTTATGTTGGGGAATTTGACAGGTTTGATAAATGTTTCTTTGAATACTTTCTAAATAATGAGTCCATTGAAATCGGTAGAATAACCGGATTGGCTCTGGAAGATTTTTACTCGGTTGCGGCTCACTATGGTCTTGACGCTTATGAGGAAAAAACTATACTTGAGGTCATGTTAGTTGGAGATCCGAAGCTCCAAATACAATTTTACGGTGTGCCACCACCGTCTCCGCTATCATCTTTACTGCCGCTCATTATACAAACACAAATACAAACACAAATACAATCACAGACAGCTGGAAGAAGTAA
>DXJA01000138.1 GCA_019056875.1 Candidatus Jordarchaeum madagascarense | reverse complement strand
GCACAAAACCAGTATTTGAACCTTCCAATTCAATTATCCCATAAGCATAGGGGGGTTTCAATGGCATAACCGGAGTCGAATAGTTAACCACCGTGAATCCCCTAACCGTACCCCGCTTACCAACCTCAACCCAATCGTCCATCTTCTCAAAACACTCAAAGCAAATCATCCGGGGAGGAACATACACTTTACCACACTTCGAACACTTGACACCCATAATCTTCCGGTTATTACCAATTTCCTGAATAAACCTACCAACGTAAGCACCAGCAACATGTCTATAAGGAACCTTTATCCTACCATGAAAATACTTATCAACACTCATCACAAAGACCTCCAGCAACACTTCACTTCTTCTCAACCGCTCTAAAGTACGGAATATCCTCCAAAGTACCCTTGCGTTCACCCTTGGGCTTAATCACCGCCTTCACCCGCATCCCAGGCTTAACTTTATCCGGGTCCGTCTCATCAACAAAATGCAACATCCAAGTATCAGCACCCAATAGTTTAATCGCACCATACCCATACGGAAAAGGCCGCGTCTCACCAGTATTCGGATCCACAAAGGGATAATTGACCACCGTGAAACCATCCAACGTACCCTCATGACCAATATCAAACATTTCATCCAAAGTCATTTCCACCAAGCAGTCCGCACAGATAGCCCTAGGCGGGAAATAAACCTTCCCACACTTCTTACACTTAATCCCAAGAAACTTACCAGTCTCCTTAAGCTCCTCAAAAAACCTCAACGCAATCGGACCCATAGAATACCGATAAGGCAAATCCGTAAGCCACGAAATCGAAAATGGCTCTTCCTTCTTTTGACTCATACTTATCACCTCAAGGCTCCTTACCCAAAATCATAATGTCTGACCAAAGACTACCGCCAAAACCGTGAGCCAAAGCGGTCTCAACGTCGGGAACTTGCCGCTTACCACCCTGACCCTTGATCTGAATCGCAGCCTCAGCAACACGAACAAGCGCCGTGGCACCAATAGGATTCGTTGAAATAACACCACCCGAAGGATTAACCGGGAGCTCACCGCCCATCTCTGTTACACCGTCTTCCAAAAGCTTACTGCCCTGACCGTACTCGCAGAAGCCCAAAGCCTCAGTCCACATAAGCTCCGCCCAGGAACAAGGCTCATAAACCTCAGCAACATCCAAATCCTTAACCGGGTCTTTTATTCCCACCTTTTTGTAAATCCTCTCCGAAGAAATCTTCGCCGCGGGATACTTGTGCATCACATCGTCACCACCATAAGTATAGTAGTGCGCAGTGTCCACAGCCTTAACCCAAGCCAAATTATCAGTAATCAACTTCGCCTCACCCTCATTAGCATATATAACTGCACACGCTCCTTCTGACTGAGGGCAGCAGTCCATTAGTCTCATTGGCCATGATATTACTGGTGAGTTCATTACTTCTTCTAGGGTCATGTTGGGTTGTTGTAGGTGTGCGAATGGGTTGTTTGCTGCGTTTCTTCGGTTTTTAACGGTGACTTTTGCTGCTTGTTCTGGTGTTACTCCGTATTCCCACATGTACATGCTGGCCATTAGGGCGAGGGGTCCTAGTGCTCCGGCCAGTGCTGGTCTTTCCCATCTTGGGTCGAAGGCTGTTACTATTCCGGTGGTGGCTCCGCCTTCGTTTAGTTTTTCCCATCCCACGACTAGGACTTTGTCGTATCTTCCGGATGCGACGCTGTAGTATCCGTATATTGCTAGGGATGTTCCTGTGGTTCCGCCGGTTGCTACTTTTACTACTGGTTTTAGGTATCCGGGTGCTGCTTCGATTCCGGTCCACATTTCGGAGAAGTTTATTCCTTCGAAGTGGTCCATGTTCCCTATTACTACTGCGTCTATGTCTTTGGGTGTGAGTTGGGCTTCGTCTAGGGCCATTTTTGAGGCTTCGTATATCATTTCGGGGATGTTGACGTCTCTTCTTCGGCTTCTAAATTTTGTTTGGCCGGTACTAACTATTGCTACTTTTTGTTTTGCCATTTTTTCATCTCTCCTTTACGCTTCAAATATTAGTACGCAGTTTCCTTGAGAGCAGATTCCGTTCATTCCGTTTGCCAGTCCTATTTTTGCGTCCTTGACCTGTCGTTTTTCCGCTTTTCCCATTAGTTGCAGGGCGACTTCTGCTACGCGTACTAGTCCGTTGGCCATGGAGGGGTTGCTTGATAGTACGCCTCCTGAGGGGTTTACCGGGAGGTTTCCACTCATTTCTGTTTCGCCGCTATCGATGATTTTTCCGCCTTCGCCCTTGGGGCAGAAACCTAGGGCTTCGTAGCTCATTAGTTCGTGGTAGGTGAACGCGTCGTAGACCTCTGCTACGTCCAGTTCTTTGACTGGGTTTTTTATTCCGGCTGTTCTGTAGGCTTCTTTAGCTGCCAGTTCCAGTCCGATTAGGTCGGTCATGTTTCGGTGTCCTAGGTAGTAGGCGTCGGTGCAGTTCCCATGTCCTTTGAGCCAGACCGGGGTGTCTGTGTATTGTTTGGCTTTTTCTTTGTTTGTTAGGAGCATTGCTACTGCTCCGTCTGAGTATGGTGGTAGGTCGAGTTCTTTTAGGGGGGATGCTATCATTTTGGATTTGAGAACTTCGTCGACGGTTACCGCTTTTTGAAGGTGTGCAAGGGGGTTATTTAGGGCGTTTTTCCGGTTCTTTACCGCTACTTTTGCTGCCTGTTCCTGTGTGGTTCCGTACTTGTGGGTGTACATGTTTGCCATTAGTCCTGCAGCTGATGCTTGGTCTAGTCCGAGGGCTCTCTGGTAGTAAGGGTCGAAAATGGAGTTGTTTACCAGGTATTGGTTTACTTCTGAGCATTTGCAGTGTGAGACGACCATTACTGTTTCGTAGTCTTCTGAGAGTATTCTCATGGCTCCATACGTGTAGGCGAAGGCGCCGTCTCCGGAGACGCGGGACTCAGATTTTCCAATGGATCCTATTGCGTCCTGGATGGCCATGTTGGCGATTGTTCTTCCATCGTTGAAGTCGTTGGAGCTGGTTATTATGCTTCCCACGTCGTCTTTAGTTATTCCCAATTGTTCGTGGAGTTTTTTGACGACTTCGAAAACAAGTTCGGAGTAGGGTAGATCTATTTTTTCTGCTTCATACTTGGTTTGCGCTACTCCCACAATTGCTACTTCTTTATCCATATCTTTAACCTCTATTTAGGTTTAAGACTCGATATCTAAACTTGTAGAAACCCTAATTATTCTATTCCAACACACTAAACAGCTCTAGTGTTTCTTTTCAATTAAAATTAATCCAGAAAGTATGAACCATTTACTAAAACGTAGTTTACTTGACTTCCACCCGAAGGTTTTCTTCCCTCGGTACAAATATTAATCAAGGAACTGTCGGCGGCATCCCTGTTTAATTAGAAAAACTTATGCTCACAATTCATTTTTCTAATAAAGAAATCATTGGGCTACCCTCGCTTTGGAGTTTGTGGGGATAAATATCTGATTCATACTTACGATGTTCTGGATTTTGTTCTTCTGGATTTGTTTTCTTTATAAAACTGTCGGCAAACCTACAACCTATATGCTATAAGCTGACTAGTAAATGTTTGGTTCGTTATTAATTTTTTAAGCCCAAATTTTATTTTCTATAAATATTTTAATCGGTACATGCTAAAATTCAATTTTTTAAAAATTTTTAATCAAACTTTAATCTTCTTATCCACAAATTATAAATAAGGTAATTAGGACAAAAGGAGTATTCTTTAGTGGAGAAAAATTTTCAAATGTGTTTTTATAAATATTACGGAGAGAGTTAAAACTAGGGTAAGAGATCATCCTATACTGTAATTCCTTGGTTTGGAGGTTGTTTGTATGATGGAACAGTTGGAAAGAAGGGAGAAGGACTTAAAAACTGAGCGAAAGGGTAGATTGATTGTTTCCGACATGTCTGGTGTGGAGTTGCTGGTTGCATTTGAGGTTTTTTCCAGAATGCGTGACTTAGGTAAGATTACCGATACGCTGATATTTGTTTCTCATGGTAAGGAATCAATAAGTCTGGGTAAATACGAAGATTTGGATGACATACGCTATAGTGCGGTAAAAAGGGACGGCGTATTAATTGGGCGCAGGGAGAGTGGAGCTGGCACCTACTATGCCCCTAAGGGCCAGATTGCGGCAGTTTTGGTAACAACCACAGATGTTTTTCCGAATTTGGATGAAGCTGAGAGGATTTGGGCTGGAGAAGTGGTTCTTGAACTCTTCATTAGGACCGGTGTTTTGGATGCTTATTACAGTCATCCGGGTGATATTAAAAAGGGAGAAAAAAAGTTGGGTGGAAGTACCTCCATGACGTTAGGGAAAGGTATTGTTGTGGGAACCTTCATTAATCGGCTTACCCCCAGCATCAAGTTTTTCACGGACTATTATGTTTATCCTGAGGAAAAGCTTAGGGACAAAATGCTGCGTGACGTAACCATGTACGCGGGCAGCATGGAAAAGGATGGACCCCAAGCACCGAGTGAGAAGGAAATAAAGGAAATCTTATTAGACATTGTGTGGCTAAAACTGGGGATGGAGTTTGAACCAGGAGATTTCACCAAGGAAGAAAAGGAGATGATATCTAAGGGTCTCAAAAAACTTACTGCAGAAGATACGGTAACCAGCCTCTCCAAGAGCAGATGGTATAACAAGGTTCCGGATGATTGGAGTGCAGCAACCTACAGATACAAATCGGAAAGATTGATCACCGCCAACGTAGCAATCGACAAAAGTAAAAAAATCAAAAACGTTCTCATAACCGGCGACTTTTTACTCTCTCCCCCAGATGGCTTGGAAAAAGTGACGAACGCATTGAAGGAAATCAACGCGGATAATAAAAAAGACATAAACGACACAATAATTAAAACCTTCGAAATGAACAACATAGACTACACCGGCTTTACTCTGGAAGAATTCGCACAAACAGTGATAGGAGCAGTAAATCTTGCTTTAGAAAAACGGTAGTGCCCCTCCTCTATACTTTGACTTATTTTAACTATGAATAAAAAAAGAAATGGATATATGAATTCATTTTTTTGGATATTCTTACAATGAATTGGGGTTTAGTATTCGTACTCTATGCCATAGTCTATTAGTTCTTTCTTCACTTTATCGTAGAGGTCTGTGTATTCTTTGGATGGTGTCAAAGTCCGTACGTCGTAGCACTCCGCGAAGCTCTTGCCTAGGGGTGCCTTCTCAGGATTTTCTTTGTCCTCAATTTTTGCAAAGATTTTATTGATTAACTCGTTTGCATCGGCTCTTTTCATTCCGGCTATTGCGCGAATTGTTTCACCCATTATTCTGCCCTCCATACCAGTACAGTAGTTGATTAGTCCCCTCAGGGTTCCGCTGTACCAGAGCCAAGATGCTCCGGCTGGCACGCTCATCAGGTTAATTGCTGCGATTTCGTATACCCGCATTTCAGTGCAAGGTCCTGCATAACCTCCACCACCACCAACGCCTCCAACTGGGATGGGTAGATTATTCGCCAATGCTAAAGTACAGGTTGCACCAGAAGCCAAGGATTCTCTATGCATGACCATGCCATCTGATCCCATTCCGCCTCCCATCGCAAGAGAGCCTTGCCCATAGGCTAGCTCTGCGAGCAGTGCAGCAATGGCTCCTACAGAGGCTTCTTCAGAGTTGCGAAAGAGAAGACCTATTGCTGCCCCATAGGAAGTCCAGGGCACTATTCCGTTCAGTCGAGCGTATGTAGCCAGTATGAATCTGCTCCAAGTTAGTTTTAGCTCGTTGAAGAGGTGTATCGGTATTTGTGAGTTTTCTTTTGTGTAGCCTTGGGGGTGGAAGGCTGCAAGGGCACCCGCAGGGGAGAGAGCACTTGCCCCAGCTAAACCTATGAAGAGACCTGGCTTTCCCACACTTTTTACCGCTTCTCTGTTCCAGAGCCCCTCCGCTATGGCGCACACGATTTCTCCCGGAGTTCCTGTTCTGTTATCCATACCCCAGGCTGAAATCAAGCTGAAACCGTTTATTCCTTGACATGTTGGTTCCTGTGCGCAGGATTTCACTATGGGGAGAAACATGTCTTCGCTGAGAATGCCTCCTCCAGTGGTAACTGTTGGTGCTCTTTTTTCTTCAGGGTCTCTACGCTTAATGGTTATTTGGTCTTTACCTGTTCCAAACGTCACTTCACTCGGTCTTGTCTTGATCATTTCTTTTATTTCGTTCTCAGTAAATTTGATATTCCTATTAGTGTCCAGGTGGTAGATGCCTACGTCGATAAGGAGGTCGAATCCCGCTTTAAACACATCATTTGCTACACTATCGTCTGGGATAATCTGATTAAAATCAAATTTGATGTCATACTCTGCAACAATCTCTCTCACTCTTTTGGAGAGCATTTTGTCAAATTCCCTCTCTTTCATTACCGGCCCGGTTAGAGCCCGTTCCTGTATAACTCTTATTGCGACCATTTCAATTCTCTCCTAAACCTACCAGTTTTTTGGCAACCTTCACTGCTTCCACAGCGTTCTCAGCATAGCCGTCTGCTCCGAACATTTGTGCGAGAGCAGGATTTATGGGTCCACCGCCCACCAGTATTTTGTATTTATCTCTCAAGCCCAGCTCTTTTAGAAGGTTTGTGACCTCTGACATATTCATCATTGTGGCCATCAAAAGAGACGACAGAGCTATAATGTCCGCTTTAAAGTTCTCTGCTTCCTCAATGAACCTCATCGGCGGAACATCTATACCGATATCTCTAACCTCGAAGCCTGCCATAGTAAGCTGCATAGCCACAAGATTTTTGCCTATATCATGCAGGTCTCCGTGTACGGTGCCTATAATTACTCTTTTACGCGCCCCGCCTGCTTCCTTGGGTATCTTGGGTCCCACAATTTCCACCAGTTTCTCCGCTATTTCCCCACCTTCATAAAGTTCGGCCAGAAAATATTCCTTTTTCTCAAACTTTTCTCCAATAGCTCTGACTCCCGCTATAATTCCTTCCTCTAAAATCTTAACCGGTTCAACACCTTTATCCAAAGCCTCTTTAACTAAGGCTTCGGCTTCTTCTTCTTTCAACTCTTCGATGGTCTTAGAGATTTTTCCTATCAACTCACTCAAAAAACCACCTCATTTAACTTTAAAAATTTAACAATGTTATAATTTTTTTGGTTATTATTTAATGCTCAATATCAAAAAAGGAAAATGGCGCGACCTTTTCTATAATAAAAGCATCTCTGGGAAACTGGTATTAGGTTTAAACTTTCGAAAGAAGTTGTTTAAAGTCCAAAAAATAAATTAAACTGATACTTGGGTTAAGTCCAGGCTTGGAACTTGTAGGTATCCGCCCATTCCTTATAACCCATTCTGAACATTTTCAAACGGTTTTTATTAATTTTATAATCCAACTCAACCCCTACACTTGGATTCTTTAGTATTTCCCGATAGTTCTCATAATAGGTGTCAACATCATTCGACTCTTCCACCAGTTTTACCATAGCATTCTCAGTAAAGTAGAGTATCAAGTCTA
>DXJA01000137.1 GCA_019056875.1 Candidatus Jordarchaeum madagascarense | reverse complement strand
GAACTTTTCTACGGGATAATCCTTGGTGAAGCCATATCCTCCGAATATCTGTACTGCCATGGAGGAAGCTTTCATCGCAAGGGCCATAACTGAGAAGGACGGCTTAAGTGATAATGTAGTCAGATCAATTTTGGAAGATCATGAAGGTAATCTCTGGTTCGGGACTGATGGAGGAATATGTAGGTATAATGGGAAAATATTTACAAATTTTACAGAAAAGGAAGGCCTGAGTAGTAATGCTGTTTGGTCAATGATTGAGGATCGCGAAGGAAGCCTATGGATAGGGACTTACAGAGGAGGGATAGATAAATTTAGAAGATCACCATTTACACACATTACAACAAAAGAGGGTTTGTCCGATAACGTCGTCAGATCAATTTGGGAAGATCGTGAAGGCAATCTCTGGTTCGGTACATACAAAGGAGGGATTAGTAAATTTGATGGAAAAAACTTTACCCATCTTAGCACAAAAAATGGTTTGGTGGATAATTTTGTATTAACAATTTCTGAAGATCGTGAAGGCAATCTCTGGTTCGGTACATACAGAGGAGTCAGTAAATTTAATGGAAAAACATTTACAAACTTAACCGAGAAAGATGGCTTAAGTGATAATGTAGTCAGGTCAATTTTAGAAGATCAAAGAGGCAATTTCTGGTTCGGGACCGATAAAGAAGGAATATACAAATACGACGGAGTAACTTTTACTAGATTTACCACAAAAGAGGGTCTGAATGATAATGAAATTTTGACAATCTTTGAGGACAGCAAAGGCAAACTTTGGATTGGTACGAAAAGAGGAATAAATACATTCAACGGTAAAAATTTTATGAATTTTTCTGAAAAACACGGTTTAGAAAAGAATGAAAGTATATATGTTATCTTGGAGGATACTGAAGGCAATCTCTGGTTCGGCACATACGGAGGAGGAATTATCAAATACATCCCTTCCCGCACTGCTTATGAAGAACAAGGAGAACAAGATGCGTGGGACGGCTTATTCGAAACTTTCGCGACTAAAGATGGTTTACATAATAATAACATTGTTTTAATGATTTTTGATAATGCTGGTAATTTATGGATAGGTTCTGAAAAAGGCATCGATAAGTTAAATATTGAGCATTATAAAAAAACGGGTAGAAAAGTATTTAAGCATTATGGCAGAGAAGAAGACTTCACGGGAATGGAATGTATCCACAATTCAGTTTGTCAGGATAGTAAAGGGAATATATGGTTTGGCACTCTAAGAGGAGCAGTTAAATACACTGCCAGGGATGATAAACCAAATAAAAAAGAACCACTCACACATATTGCTGGTTTGCGTCTCTTTTTTGAAGAAGTTGAATGGTCTAATTACCCCGGCATAGTTACTATTAAAAACGGTTTGCCGCGCAGCTTAAAACTTCCCCACAATCAAAATCATATTACATTAGACTTCATAGGTATTAGTCTTGTATCTCCTGAGAAGGTTAAATACCAATATAAGTTGGAAGGATTTGATAAAACCTGGTCACCTGTTGTCAAAGAAACTTATGCATCTTATTCAAATCTATCCCCTGGAAAATATACTTTCAATGTAAGAGCTTGCAATAACAACGGAATATGGAATAAAGAGCCTATAACTTATAGTTTTGAAATAACTCCTCCTTTCTGGATGACATGGTGGTTCTATGTTTTTACTTTTCTGTTAATTGTAGGCGTTATTCATGCCTATATCAAATTAAGAATCAAGAGGTTAGAAAAAATTAATCTTGAATTAGAGAAATTAACATTGGTAGCAAGCAAAACAGAAAATGCAGTAATGATAGCAGATGCAACTGGTCTGATAGAGTGGGTAAATGAAGGCTTTACAAGAATGACAGGATATACACTTGAAGAATTAAGAGAATCGAAAAGGGATACTTTAGCAGAAGTAAGCTCTAATCCAAAAATAGAAAAAATTACCGATAAGAGTGTTGTTGATAAAAAGTCTATAATATATGAATCTCTAAATTATACTAAAGGAGGAAAAAAGCTCTGGATATCATCAACTCTTACACCAATATTTCATAAAAATGGAGAATTAAAAAAGTTAGTGGTAATAAGTACAAACCTTACAGAGCGCAAGCAAGCGGAGGAAGAGAAAGAGAAACTTCAGGCTCAGCTTATTCAGGCAGAGAAAATGGCTGGAATTGGGACTCTGACAAGTGGGATAGCCCATGAATTTAATAATCTCCTTCAGATAATGAGGGGGCATGCAGAATTTGCCCAAAAAACAAAGAAAGCCCCAGACATGGAAGAAGCTTTAGATATTGTTGTGAACACTTCTGATAGAGTCACCAAGATTATTGCAGATTTACTAATATTCTCAAGACAGGAACCCTCTGAGAAGAAGCTGTGCGATATTACAAAATCGATAGAATCTGTGTTATCCCTTACAGAAAAACAGCTTAAGAAGAACAATATTGAAGTAGTGAGAAAATATGAGAGAACCCCACAGGTAGAGGTTAATAAGACAGAGATTCAGCAAGTGTTTCTAAATATAGTTACAAATGCTCGGGATTCAATGTTAACTAAAGGCGGAAGATTGGAAATACATGTTAGGCATGCTGGCAAAAATGTTGAAGTGAGATTCATTGATACCGGTAAAGGAATTAGAAAAGAGAATTTAAAAAGGGTGTTTGAACCTTTTTACACAACTAAGGGAGCCGTTGGAGGAGAAGAAGAAGTTCAAGGCGCAGGGCTCGGCTTATTTGTCTCTTATGGGATTGTGAAGAGGCATGAAGGCACGATTGAAGTGGAAAGCGAATTAGGGAAAGTGACAACTTTTACCGTGAAATTACCAGCAAAGGAGGAAGAACTTAAAAAATAAGCGCATATAGAATAGAGAGAATATAAAAGCGGGAGAACCAGCGTTAAGATAGCGGAGAATGTTGGAAGCCAGGGTCAGCATTTTTTCTCGGTTTAGTTCTGTGAACTTGCCGAGGCTGTAGATAAACTCATGAGTAGAGTGCTTTCGTTTGGGATCCCATTGCGACTCAACCAGGTGAGAAGACGCTCACCATCCTGATAAGAGAAAAAGGAGAGATGCTTTTAAAGGCAAGATCAGGCCGTTTTCAATCCGACACATCTCATCAGCATCTCTATCTCCCGAGCAGTGAGGTAACGCCACCTTCCTCTCTTGAGTTTTCCTAAGGACAATCCGTCAAACCTCATCCGTCGCAATTCCCTCACTTGATGACCAACAGCTTCGAACATCCGCCGCACTTCCCTCTTTCGCCCTTCGTGAATTTCAATGCGCAAGCAACTCTCCCTGGAAGAGACAGCAAGAAGCCTGATTTTGGCCGGAGCGGTCTTCTTTCCGTCCAGGATAATTCCTTTCTTTAACCTGGAGAGCTTTGAAGAATCAGGTTCTCCTTTAACCTTGACCTGATAGACCTTCTTTATCTGGAAGCGGGGATGAGTCAAGCGGAAGGCCAGTTCTCCATGGTTGGTTAAGAGCAACAGCCCTTCACTTTCGTAATCCAGCCTCCCCACCGGAAAAACTCGGCTCTTCAGAGAGGGAAGCAGATCCTTGATAGTTGGCCTCCCCAGGGGATCTTTCACCGAGACAAGGTACCCAGGCGGCTTGTTCAGCATCAGATACAAATTGATTTCTTTCTTCTTGATTTTCTTTCCGTCCACCTCCACCCTGTCCTTCCCAGCGTCAATCTTGTGGCCTAAGGTTAAAATCACCTCACCGTTTACAGCCACCCGCCCCTGGGTAATCAGCCTGTCAGCTTCCCTGCGAGAGGCAATTCCGGCTTGTGCCAGGAATTTGTTCAATCTCACCATCATGGTCAGTATTCTCTCCCTAAAAGATGAATATTTCCGATTCTCACTCGCTTGAGACCCGCCTCCACGGCGACTTGCCCGCACTCCTGAGCGTGACCATGAGAGGTTCGGGGCAGATCCTTGAAATAAAAATGTGGATAGAAACCAAGAAGGGCATAAGGAATTTCAGGGTTCAGCGCAGCAATAAATTGGGCTATCTTTGAAACCTCTTCTCTCTCCACATAACCAGGCACCAGGAGAGTGCTGGCCACAACCAAGGGAGGTTCTTCCCTCCTTTTAAACCAACTGGCAGCCAGCTCGAAATTTTCCTTGGTTTGATGGTTGGGCCGCCCGCAAAGAGCTCTGTTCAGATTCGAATCATATGCTTTCAAGTCAAATTTGATACAACCGCCGCTCTCGAGGGCCAGATCAAGGATTTCCTCCAAAAACCTGCGGCTCATGCTCCCGTTGGTTTCCCAACAGAATCTCAGAATCCTCCCTCGATTTTCTTCCTTAGCCAGCCGGGAAGTGTGGATAGAATGAGGAAGATGCGGGCTGGGATCTCCGCCGAAATAGCAGACACAGGA
>DXJA01000136.1 GCA_019056875.1 Candidatus Jordarchaeum madagascarense | reverse complement strand
GGCCCATTTCTGCCAGAATATCTACCGGGATGTCTAGGTGCACCGGTCCCGGTTGACCTCCGGTGGCAGTACGGAATGCTCTCTGCACCATTTCCGGTATCCTTTTCCAATGAGAAATCATACTGTTCCATTTTACTACCCCTTGGAATAGACTAAGCTGGTCGCATCCTTGGGTAGAACCATGATCAGGATATATTTTCCAAGTCTGGTTTTGAACTGTTAATATAATCATGGGTATGCTGTCTGCGTACGCGGGGTACACTCCCGGAACCAAGTCGACTGCTCCCGGGCCCACGGTCCCTAGGCATACTCCGGGGATGCCGGTTAGGCGGGCGTAGGCGTCTGCCATGTGTGCTGCTGCCTGTTCGTGTCGGGTTCCTATGTATTCCACGCCTAGGTTTTTGCCTTCGCGGTAAAGGGCGTCCATGAAAGGCAACCATTGGCCTCCAACTATTCCGAATATGTAGCGCACATTTTCTTGGGCTATACATCTTAGAAGTAAGTCGCCACCTGAAATGTTCAAATCTTTACAAACCTCCCAATAATAAGATTTTCAAGATTGGACGTAATCTTAATTGTTGTCTGATTTATTATTTCTTTGGGTTTCTATCAACGACCTTCAAGAATCCAAATCTAAGTTGTATCTAGGTTACACCCAATTCCTTCAAGTTATAACAAAAGGTAACGCAACGCAATGTTGAGTTTTTCTCTACTAAAAATGGTATTAAATTGAATCAGGTCTTCAAACTTCTCTAAGAATTTTCCCCACAATGCTCATATAAACGGTCTAGGATTGTTCAATCCTACCTATTTTTTTAAAGCTATAAATCGGAAAGTAACAAACTCCTTTTAGAGGCGAGAAGGGAATCATTCTGCATCAAGAAGGTTAGTGGAATCCCACATTCCCCCTCTTACTAAGAGCCACCGCTGCCCCCTTCAAACATCGTTTTTATCCTTCAGAGCATGGTGAGGTGTTCTACAGTCTGAATCCTTTATCTTGTCTAGAGCATTGCCTTATTTGCAATGCTTATAGTTTGAAAAAACTCTAAGATAATTAACCTTTCCTAATAGAGGAAAGATGTCGAAATGCCATAAGAGGGAAATGAGAGAGATGTCTAGAAGACTGATGCTCACAGGAACTGTGGGAGGAGTAATAGGAACAATAACAGGAAGCATAGGAATTCTATGGATAGCAACATACTTCATATTCCTCAATAAATTAAGTTACGAATATACCTTTTCGGTAATCTGTTTCCTTTACTTATTTGGTCCCTTCATAGGCCAATTTTTCTTTCCCAGTCTTTTCCCAGCGTTTCTAGAACTTGTGTTTTTAATACTGACTATTCTACTCGGGATTTCACTAATAATCACTAGTATCATGGTTGGTTTAGGGTTCTACGGTCTTTCTGAGCAGGGTGCAGGAGGAATAGGAGGCGCAGCTCTAATAACGGGAGTATCGGGAACATCAGTAGCGGCCATACTCTTGGTATTAGCGGATACAGTATTTAGAGAATTTCATCTAAGCAGTTTATACTTATTTTACTATCCATACTACTATTACCCCATATATTTATATATTTACACTCCGGGATCACTGTTTATCTGGTATAGCTTGATTGTACTGGGCATTACCTTTTTTGTGTTGGGTTTGGTGAGTGTTCTTGCACGTGATTCAACACCAAGCTTAAATTCAGCAGTGGCAGCAGGGATACTAAGCATAATAGGAGGGATTCTTCTCATCCAGTGTTCGTACACCTTCATCTTGACTAACTTCTCATTAATTATTCCAGGTTATCTGTATTTAGGGATTCCGAGCTTCGCAACACTAATTGCATGCGGGATTTTCTGGGCGTATATGTTCCACTCCTCTAAATAGATTTTGTTTTTCTCTTTTCTCTTCCTTTTTTTCTTTTGCGGGGTTGCTTGGTTTTTTAAAATTTTGAGGAGTTTTTGGTGTTATGTAGTTGGTGCTTTGGAAGTTTGGGTTTTAATTTGGCTTTGGATTGGGAGGTTTTTTGTTGGAAGCCTTTTGATTATTTTTTCCTCTTGTTAATTTTAAAGAAGTTAAGACCCCTGAGAATAAACCTAGTGAGAATCCCAGTATTATGGATGTAATAATCATGCTATCCTTTGAAAATAGGACCACGTTTAATAGAGTATACCCCATTTTGTACTGCATGTATAGAAGGCCAACTCCCCAGGGTGGAGTCAAATAAAACCCAATTTCCATTAGGTAAAAAACTAGCAAAAAAGAATTAATAAAACCTATAAAAGAGCTGCTGAAAGAGCTAAGTCGCGGAGGAAAAATAGCAGACAGAAAATCACCAAGTAGATTGAGCCAAATAAGAGATACTTCATAGTTCCTCTTGCAATCGTGTCCCAGTCAAGCACTGGTTGAACCTCCGTTTCTCAGTAATTATCTTCTTTAATAAGATTTTTGCCTATTTTAAACTTCTTGCCAATACTATTAAAATTATGAATTAACAATAACTAATAGGAAAATTTCAATAAAAGTTTTATAGGGACCTTTTTTGATGCAAAAATTTGCAGTCAATATGTATTTTAAAGAAATGGATTGGTGGCATTTTTTTGAAGTGTGCTTACTGTGCAGTTTTAGCTAGTTTCGGGTCTTTTTCTCTCTCTTCGATGGTAACGTCTATTATTCGGTTTGTCATGGGCTCTATGAGCTTTCCTATAGGTGTTTTTACGGCAAAAGTATTTTTAGCA
>DXJA01000135.1 GCA_019056875.1 Candidatus Jordarchaeum madagascarense | reverse complement strand
TCTGGAGGAATAGAAAACCACAGCCCAAAGAATGAATGCCACGAGTATCGGCCAAAAGCCAATAATGCCTCCAAAGAAAATACCGGCACTGATATTGCTTTCAACAGCACCAAGGGCGATAACTGTCTGTACGGGAATTAAGCCAATTAGGTTGAATAAAATGAGAACCACCGCCGTCATGATACTCAGTATTCCCGCAGCAAGGGAAACTGATGGTTTTTCGGTCATTTCACGCACAGATATACTAACCGAACCAAGCACAATGAAGGCAAAACCCAGTATAAGAAAACCTATCCAGATGAGGGAATAATTGGGTGTAGGTACTGGGATAACGGGAACAACGAAGGCAGCCTCTCCTGCCCCCACTGTTAACAGTGCTTGCTCATATGCTGTTGCTAGATTTGCCATAATGATAAGCAAAGCTCCCACAGTGACTCCCATAACCCCAAAAACAAGGCCTACTACGCCCATCTCTCCGCCCCCAATTTTGTACATACCGTAGAAACCAACACCAATAAGAATACCGGTCACAATGAGAAACACAGTCAGTATAAATGATGATACACCGAACAAAGAAGCAGACGGAAAATAAGGTATCGGATATATGGAATATGAAACTGGTACACCGTCCCAAGTATAAGTTCCAAGCAAGCTAGTAAGGTAATAACCCCATTCAGTCACGTAATAACTTATTTCAGTTTGAAATGTGTTAAGTATAAAAATCCATGCTATCCCAAAAGCTGTTGTTATGGCTCCTATTATTCCTCCCGCTGTACCTGTTAATAGCATTCCTCTTGACATTCTCTAATCACCCTTATTTTTAAACTTATTCTTGTTATAAGAACTATTTAATATATTAACTTTAGCGTCGAGGCAGTTATTTAGTTTAGATTTCCGGTTAGTAGTCGTTTGCAAACAGTTCGAAGTCGTATAGAAAATCGTACAAAATTGCAAAAATCTTTACCCCCGAGTCGAACAAATCTCCATTGCCTAGGGGCTCTTTTAGGGTAAAGTTAATATGTTTTACTTTTTAATAGATTAAGTACAAGGTGAAATTAATATGTCGATGATGCAGGCAGAGGTTATAAATGCTGGAGCCGTTGAAGGAAGAGCTTACATGAACAAGAGCGATATGCAAAACATAGGCGCAGATGACTTCGATGTTATAGTCTTTATCAACGAGTACGAGGATTGGGGAGCGGCCCAAGTTGTTTCGAGCGATGAGTGCACATCTGGGTACATAATGGTCGACGGTTCGGTTCTTGACTCGGCAAACGTCTCAGAAGGGGACACAGTTACCGTAAAGAGAAAAGAAGCGATTGGTGGGGTTACAAACGTTCAAATCGGTGTGGAACCGATGGCTGGCCAGGCCACTGAAGAAGTGGTGATCTGGGTTGCCGACCATGTTGACGACCTTGCCCGTCTACTAATGAAGAGGCCGATATACAAGAACTTGGAGATAGACTGGAGAGATGCGGAGTGCGACCATATCAAGCTCAGAATACAGAAAACAATACCAGAACTTTTCTCAGAAGATGTAGCCATAATTGATCCCACAGGTAGAGAAGTGACCTTTGAGATTGTTCCCGCGGTAGATATGACCTTTAACGCTATCCTTATGATGGATGTTTCTGGAAGTATGCAGAAGGAAGACATGAGAGTGAAAAACGCTGATGGAGCTGTTGAGGGACTCAGAAGGGGACTTAAGGAAACCCCACAACTAAAAGACTTCATAATCACCATGGAAGAGGGAGCTATGGTGAGTAGAATAAAGAGTGCAGCACTGGCAACCCTGCTTTACCTCTCTCTCAAAATAGGTAGGGGTTGGGGTGAAAACGTTCAAGTTATAACCTTCGCAGATGAGGTTGAGCCCCTGAGAGTATCAGATGTAGATGGAAATGTAAGCACAGTAATTAAGTGTACTGGCGAGAGCAAAGACATTGGTCTCGAGACCATAGCAAACTACATAATAGAAAGGTGCCAGGAAGGAAGTGGGCTAACATTCATGAGTGGAGCACTTCAGGTAGCCTCCGAACTGGCAACAGCGTTCCCACCAAATCCTAAGACTGGTGAACCATCGCCCGTGATGTTCGTACTACTTAGCGACGGAATGCCGAATAAGGGAGATCCCGGCCAAGGGATACCCGTAAATCCCATACCGGCAATAAAGAAGTTTCTCTCAGGACAGCCCGGCTGGGTGCTCTACAGTGTAGGACTAGGTGAAGCAGACGTTCAACTAATGCAAAAAATGGCAGAGCTGGGTAGAGGCGAATTTCTTAAGGCTACCGACTTTGGTCAGCTTTGGAAATGGTACGACACTCTGGCTCAAAGGTTCGCCATTGCTGTGAAAACCACTCCGTCAACTTTTGTGGCAGAAGAAGAAGAATTTTAGCTCTCAAGGTACAGCTATTATTTCCACTCTTTCTTTTTTTATCAACCGTTCCGGAATAGGTTGCCCATCTTCAGTTGCCTTAACGTCCAGAAGATATCGGGTACGATAAGGTACCTTAGGAATTCTCCAAGAGTATGAACCGTAAGTCTTTGTTCCCTTTTTTTGCTTTATGTTTATGTTTTTGATTTTAACCTCTCCTTCTTGACCAGAAGCGTGAACTTGAAGTTTGACTCCCTCACCCTCATAGTTCTGTCTTACCCATACTTTGAAGTCAACCTTCTCACCGCTATTTAAAATGCTCGGAATACGGGGTGTTCCCTCAATTCTAATTTCTAGTGGAGTAATCGGTGGTGGGGGAACAAGAAATTTGGAGGAGGCAATCCATTCTTCAGCTTTGACTTCTTTCAAGCTGTAAGAAAGCTTTGCAATAAGGAAACACTCTCTACCTGTGGTGTAAAGGGGAAGAGTAAAACTTTCCTCTACTTGGTTCTGCTCTCTGGGCGTCAGCTTCAAACGAGTTTTTCCTACAAGTACCTCATTTGAATCTAGGGGTAGAAGGGTGTAGTCGATGGCTACTGAGAGATTTTTATCAGAGTTGTTTCTAATTCTAAGCAAGTGTTTAGCAGTTTCCCCTGCATTCACACCCCCCTGTAGGAGTGGGGGAGTAACTTCAACGAGGGATGTGTACTGAACTACTTGAAGAGATGTTTTCTTCGTATCTATTTTTATATCCCCTACACTTAGACTGGCTTCCAGAGAAGCCTTTTTGATCTTAGGGGGAATATCTCTTATTCTTATTGGTAGTGGAAGTAAATAAGTTCCGTTCTCCCTAACAGTGTAAGAGTAAACATCTTTCTGGATATTTACGTCTCCAGCGGAAATTTCTAGGTTAACGAAAAGAGTCACAGGGTTAAGTACGTAGTCAGCATCAACTTGGAGGAAAGGAACAATTCTAACACCAGACATTATAGTTTGAGGGGTATTAAGGACTCCGTGTAGCTTCAATATTTTGTTCACACTGGGCGATTTGGCATAAATCTCCACCGAATCAAGCTTCTCTATAACTATTCCCTGATAAAGAATCTCGGCCCTCAGCCTAAAGCTTCTAGTCTTAGGAAGATTATTCATTCCGAATTTGTACTTTATTTTCTTATTATCTGCTAACTTGAACATTTTGTGGTTTACAAGAATCTCCTCTCCACCTGCAGGACAGTAGTAAAGATTTAACCAGTAATTACCTGTCATGCCGGGATTAAGATTCTTCACCTCAATATCAAAATTGCAGCCAGAGCCAAGAACCAATTCTTTCTCCCTAGGCTTAATGTAGAGAGAAACCTTTGGGCGCTCAACGACAGAAAAACGGACAGCCTTCGACTCCCTCACTCTCTTTCCTACAGCGGGCCTAGTAGCCGCTGGTCTACGAGCTGTCTTGGTCACTTTAATTTTTTTAGCAGTCTTCGATTTGCGCTGAACTGGCTGCACTCTTTTCTTGGAAGCTTTAGGCTTGGGTTTTACGACTCGTCGCACAGTAGGTTTGCGCGCAGCAGATTTCTTCGTCTTGGATGCAGCCGCCTTCCTTGAAGCCTTAGAAACTGAAGGTTTCGGCATCTTCCTCTCAGCTTTCATTTTTCTAGAAGGAGTAGGCTTCACTGTGGGTGTAACTACCCTCAACTTCAGCGCAGGCCTTGCCTTATCAATTTTCTTTATTTTTTGAGGCTGGGGACGGGGATGCGGTTTGAGTGTTGTCTTAGGTTGTACACGTTGTGGCTGTGCTTTAGGTAGAACTTTCAAACTTTTAGGTTGGGGTTTTACCTTTCGGGTTACCTGCTGTGGTTGGGTTTGGGTGGGGAGTCTTGCTATTACCTGAACTTTTGGTTTCGGCGGTTCTGGTGCAGGTACTTCTTTCGGGATGATTTCTATATTAGGGGTTTCATGCTCACCAACTACTCGTCCTTTGTAGAGGACCTGTGCTCTTATTTTCAGATATGTTTCTTTTGCAATTTCTCCGGTCACTTTTAGCTTGTAAGGGATTTTTCCTGTTTTAAGGCTGGTAAGATTTTTTTCTAGTTCCATTTTTGAAACTCCACTGGGGAGTCTTCTGTAAACGCGTATCTGATATCTTCCAGGGAACTGAGTTGTTTTGTTTGTTACTTGGAAACCTATGTCGTAGGTTTCTCCTTCATTAAATTTTTTGTAAACCGGAGAAGCTTTTATTGTGATGTCGGGTGTAGCGACCACCCTGAAGGTATTGGTCTTTATTTGGGTTAACTCGTTTTTCTCTTCGTCACGCACTGTAAACTGGAGGTAACATGTCTTAGGCTTGGAGAAGGCTCCAAAGGGTACTGAAAGGCGGACAGTGCTTTCCCTTAATAGGGACTCTCTGCCCGGCTTAAGGTTAACTTCCTTTACCGCTGAGAAAATAACAGCGTCCTCCCCACTCTCTCTTGATAAAACCTTTCCAAGAACCGTTGCCCTAACCTCAGAACTGCTATTAGACATAAGACTCAGTTTGAAGGGAATTCGCTCCTCGGCAACAACCAGACTCTTATCCACAGAGGCGGAACCCTTAACGGCGATTACAGGCGCAGCAACAGGTGCAACAGCAGACGCTGGGCGCGCAACAATTTCCTTTTCAGCCACCTCAGGGATTCCGAAAAGCCTAGTTATTGGGTCTTCTGATAGATTTGTGCAAAAGTCTTCGGTTAGCTTAACAAGATTTGAGTTAACTCGTCTAAAGTCGGCGCCTGAAGACTGGTAGAGGTAAAGTAGAAAGTCGGCGGGAGAGCAGGGAGGCTGAAGTTGGCGGCTTCCCATAACAGAGGTTAAAACAGGCTTAATATATTCTTGGAAACCTAGCTCCTTAACCTCGCTTTGAATAAACCTTAGCATACTTTGGACGGCTTCAAAAAGCTTTGTGTTCGGCTTCTCATCGTCGGGATTAAGGTTGTAGTATTTTGCAAACCATTTGCTTGAACTGTTCAGCCTCTCATCTCCGAAGAATTTACCAAAGAGTCCAAATTCAATAGCCTTGTCTCGGGTGTTCACCAGAACCTCGGAATTTACATCTGGCAACCTCTGGCCGGACTTGGCAAGCCTTACGCCCTTATAAGCTAGGGCTTGAATAATGGCAACCAAGGCAAGCCTGCGGGAAATACTAAACTGACTATCAAACACTCTGATCTCAATTGTTCCATAGTCGGTGAACGGAAACATGTCAACATACCTGTCATCAGGAGGCTCTCTGTTCACTATCCGGTCAAATAATTTCCTGTCAAGCCTCTCAAGAAATGGGATATAATGGTCCTTGTCTGCGGGTCCCGTCTGGCCCTTGTTGAATTTGAGCCTGAGACTTCTCACACTATTCTGAGCCAAAATGAAAACCTTGGGGGCTTTCTTGATTTTAACGCTTCCAGTAGGTGCCTCATTTATGAATGGAGAATTCACAGAAAGTGCAACAAGGTGGGGAATAAAACAACGCAGTAGATTATACGCGGCAAGTCTATCCCTGGTTTCAGATAGACCAATATGGTAATGGTCACCGAAGGTGACTCCGCTACGATACTCAGCTTCTTTAGGGTTAAAGCCAATGGATATGATTCCGAAACCACTCGGCAGGGAGTTCAGAGCAACTCTGTAAAGGGAATTTATCCACCATCCCAACTCTTCCATTGTCTCGCAGGGTGGGGTTACCAGTTCAAGAATCCAAGTAACCTGACTTATGTTCGGATCCGGGCCGAAAGCATAAATCTCAATGGTTTTACCGCCCGGCATCCTGTAGCTTATACTAATATATGGTAATTTCCTCCCCTGGCGCTCCATCTCCACACGCCGTGAGCGAACAAATTTTTCCCTTACAATACTGGGAGCACCATCAAGCACCGTTTTTTGCATAACGGCTTCCGCACGCTTAAATAGGTAATCCCACGTCTTTATGAGACGCTGACCTTGAAGTAGAAAGCCACTCTGATCTACAATCTGAATCTCCATTTCAACGCCTTGAGTAAAAGGAAGCCGTGTGCTACTCATTTAACCACTCTCTGGTTATAGAAGTCAGGTGGTTGAAGTGCTTACCCACCCTTAATAAAATATCTTGAAACGGACTGATAAATTTCTTTCTTTACCAACAATTTTAAAGATGTTCAAAACTTAGCCCGAATTGATGGTAACGCGAGAACACAAAGTATGAAGTATTCTACCCTGAAACCACTGATTGTGTACTGAATTTTTTTTTCGAAATGCTACAGCAGGGGAGGGTGATAATTACAAGAATAAAATGTGTTATTTGTTATGAAAAACTAGGCTTTCTCAGAGTCCAAGTGCCAAGTTTAAAATATTACTATTATGTTCTTTGAAGTGTATTTTAATATTGGTTGTATATTAGTCTTCTTCGTCGTTTAGTTCTGTGATTGCGGAGAGGGCTTGGATTCTTTTGGCTACTTTCTGGACAAGTGTTTCGAGGCTTTCCATCAGTTCCTCGTCCTTTGGGATTTCATCCCATTTCTTGGAGGTAACCGCCTTTCTTTCCCTCAGAGTTGCTAAGAGCTTCTGTGGTGGAAGCAGAGCATTGGGCTCCGTGATTTCTTTTACCGGGCCTTTCTTTTTCAGAGTATTCATTAAACCGTGTACAATTCTGTCAACTAGGATTTCGAAGAGCGCCCTAGAGCCTTCATTCATGATTGCCCTTATGAAGAGGAAAAATTCGCTGTCCCCTATCCTTCTGAGGCGCCATTCCTCAGTCCCCGCTTCATGGCTGCTGGAAAACTCGAGTTTCAAATTGGATTTATTGGGCACACTTTTGAGCATGTTTAAACAGGCGTAACTAATACCAAGATCTGGTTTGGTTTCTTTTTCCCAGCTGGCAGCTATGCCTCCCTCCAAAGAAACCAGATAGATGTTCTGTAGAATAATGTTTATCATTCGTCCCTCAGAAAGCCATTTAATCTCCTTATTTATGAAGGATTGAAGTGCCTGAGGCACGACCTTTACTTTGATGATTTTCTCAATACTTTTCCTTGTTTTAGTGTCAAGCTCAATAGTTGCCTTCGAATCCTTTTCAAAATCCACATTTTTCCCAAGTAGGCTAACTAGTTCATCCAATTTAGAGTACATGAGCTCCATGTTGTCCGAAACGTCATGGATGCATACCCAAAGACCCTTATCAGTCTCCTTAAGCAAAAGCGTGTACAATCCAAGTTCAATTTCTCGATAAAGGTGCTCCCTACCAAAAATCTGAGTAAGAAACTTGTTCAAAGTCATCAACATGCCCGAAAAAAGGGTGAAATTGATGCCCAAACCATCATCATGTATGAGGTGCCCCATTCCATCCTGGGTAATAACTAGCAAAGCGTGTATCAAATATCAAAACCCCACTAATCTGATTATAAACATTTGATAAAAACTCTTAAGGAACAAAAGCTATTTATTCTTAGCGGAAAATAAAAATCCCAGCAACGAATACTGTAAGTGAGGTGACCCGCTTGGCAGACAAATACATATTCAAAATACTCCTGTTAGGAAGCGGCGGTGTGGGCAAAACCACACTAAAACAGAGATACACAGAAGGACTAGTAGACCCCATATACAAAACCACTATTGGAGTCGAATTCGGAATGATTGATACCAAGCATGCTGAGCAAGAGGTTTCGCTCCATTTTTGGGATATCGGGGGTCAGATTCAGTTTCGTGATATTTCTGGTGCCTTTTATAAGGGGGCTAAAGCTGCTATTCTGATGTTTGATGTAACCCAGCCCAAAACCCTCAGTGAGATTAACGAATGGCTGAAAATCATGAAGCAAGAGGGTGTTGACGGTATTCCCAAGATAATAGTGGGAAATAAAATAGACATCAGAAGAGTGGATAAAGGACACATCTCTCAAGAGAAGGCAAAGGAATTCTGTGAAAAACTGGGAATAAACTATTTTGAAACCTCAGCACTGTACGGTAAGGGCACCGATGAACTATTACAGGATCTAGTAAAAGTTGTAGCGAAGATATATCTTTCAGTGAATAAAAAAACTAATTAAACCCTGAATCAGGATAAAATTTTAATGTAAAAAAAAGTTTAGAAAGTGTTTCCGCCGGGTGATGCTTTTGGAGATTAACCCTGAACTGGCTTTCAAGAATGTTTTTGCACAGTGTGGCTCTGGCAGGCCAATCGGAGGGGCTGTGGTTACCAGCTCAGGGAAAATCTTATATCAGGAGAACTTTGATGACAATGAGATATTGAAGGATTTAATCAATCTTATCCCCCAACTAAGGGTGGGCGATTTTCTTTCCACTGGGAACTATCTAATTCTACGCGTATCAACGGGCATATCCATCATATTAGAGTTTGCCAGCGAGCAAAAGGTTGCTTTAGCCCAACTCTCCCTAGTTGGACGATTCGCAGCTTTCGCAGGCTGGTTCGACTCCTTGGACGAGAAGGATTATAATATAAATTCAATGAAACTAAACTACCCGGAAGGTCGCCAAATTTGCGAAATTTTGAGGTACGGTTCCAACACAGCCATAGGAAAAATTCTGGAATCTATAGTAGAAAAATTCGAAATAACTAAGGAGGATGTAACCAAAGAGTTGGGGATAGACGAGTCTACTACTAAGAAAGCTTTAGACAAACTAGTTAATTCTGAAATAATAGAGCTAATTGATGGAAAATACAAGATACACACCAGACTGATAACTATCCTGCTATTGCATCCTTCCCACACTCTGACACCGACATAGCAGTCTCAAAGTACCAGAAAAAAGGCTTATAATTTATATTTCCTAATTTTCCAAATGTTTTAAAAATCATTAATTATATAAGCTAAATGGTACTTTGAAATTCATTGGTTTATGCTATTAACTGAAATATTGGTTTGAAAACTCTTTATTAGTATCTGAGGTGTTGTTATGGATTTTGACCTAACTGAAGAGCAGGAACTAATCAGAAGTACGGTAAGAGAATTCGCGGAAACCGTACTAGCTCCTCGGGCCCGTGAGATGGACGAAAAAGCCGAGTTTCCCTGGGAAGAAACAAAAAAGATGGCGGAGCAAGGATATCTGGGGGCACAGATTCCCAAACAGTATGGGGGCTCAGAACTGGACAGTGTCAGCTACGCGATAATGATAGAAGAAATATCCCGAGCGGTCTGTGGAATTGGTTTAACCCTGCAGATCCACAACTCTGCCTGTGCTCAACCAATTGTTCAATTCGGAAATGAAGAACAGAAGAAAAAATTCCTTCCAAGATTAGCGAAAGGAGAAATCATAGGTGCTTTTGCCCTAACCGAACCGGGAGCGGGAAGCGACGCGCAATCCCTAAGAACCACCGCCACCCCAAAGGGAAATGAATACATACTGAACGGAAGTAAAATATTCATCACCAGTGGTCCCGTGGCAGGAGTGGCTCTTGTCTTCGCTATAACGCCTTCAGCCGAGGAAGCCAAAAGAAAGCCAATAAGTGCATTCCTGGTTGAAAAAGGTACCCCGGGTTTTAGTGCAGGGGCAAAAGAGGATAAAATGGGTATGCGTGCCGCGATCAACTCTGAACTAATGTTTGATGATTGCAGAATACCCAAGGAGAACCTTTTGGGAAAAGAAGGAGACGGTTTTAGAATAGCCATGACTATCCTCGACTCTGCCAGAATAGGGGCATCCGCCCAAGCCGTGGGACTCGCACAGGCTGCCTTTGAAGAAGCACTAAAGTACTCCCAGGAGAGAGTGCAATTCAACAGGCCCATCGCCAGATTTCAAGCAGTCCAATTCATGCTAGCCGAAATGGCCACCCAAATAGAATCAGCCCGACTCCTAACCCATCAAGCAGCGCTTCTAAAAGACAAAGGAGCTCGATTCACCAAAGAAGTGGCCATGGCGAAACTCTACTCATCAAGAATGTGCACAGAAGTGGTATCAAAAGCGGTGCAAATTCACGGAGGCTACGGATACATGAAAGACTACCCAGTAGAAAGATATTACAGAGATGCCAAAGTATTGGAAATATACGAGGGAACCAGTGAAGTTCAAAGAATGGTGATAGCGGGACAACTACTAAAATCCTGAACCAATAAATCACTAGAAGTGTGGAAAGGAGAATCGAGGATAGAAATCTAAAAATACACAGGAGTACAAATTTCACATTTATTTAAATTATTATTTTTTCAT
>DXJA01000017.1 GCA_019056875.1 Candidatus Jordarchaeum madagascarense | reverse complement strand
TACATCCACATTTTCTACGGCAAATTTTATAATGTCTCCTATTTGTTGGTCGTTTACTCCGCGTACTACTGTGGGTACGAGAACTATGGAGGTTAAACCGGCTTTGCGACAGTTTTCGATAGCTTTCATCTTTTTGGGGAGAAGGTTGACTCCGCGGGCTACTTTGTAGGGTTCGGGGGTTAGGCCGTCAAATTGCATGTAGGGGGTGCTTAGTCCGGCGTCTTTGAGTTCTTGGCAATAGTCTGCGCTTTCGGATAGTTTTATGGCGTTGGTCGCTATTTCTACGTGTTGAAAGCCGACCTCTTTTGCCATTCGAATGATTTCTGGGAGGTCTTCTCTTACTGTAGGTTCACCACCTGCGAACTGGACTGCGGGTGCCGGAATGGGCTTATTGTTTCTGAAGTTTTCTAGCATGAATCGTATTTGTTCCAGTGAGGGTTCGTATACGTAGCCGGTTTCTGCGGCGTTTGCGAAGCATATTGGACATCGGAGATTGCATCTGTTTGTAACGTCTATTAGGGCTAGGGCGGTGTGGGAGTGATGTTTGTCGCAGAGGCCGCAGTCGAATGGGCAACCGTTTTTTTCTCTTGTCCTGGGGTTTTCTAGGGGAATTGAGTCTAGCCACCATTTCTCCACTTTTTGGAAGAGTTCTGCGTCGCTCCAGTATATGTCGGTTACCTTTCCGTGTTCAGGACAGGTTTTCTCTATCAGTACTTTGCCGCCATCCTCGTATAGTGTAGCGTCAATAACTTTTTGGCATTCGGGACAAATACTTTTTGTTTTTATAGGGAAGGTTCTTGTTTCGTGAACAAACAAATTCATCACCCTAAAGAAATAATTGAAACAATTGATTCTATTTCGATAAAACAAGTATTTATTCATTTTGCGATGATTCCGAATCGGAAATATAAACTTCATTTTTACATGGTTCTTAAATTGAAATATAGTATTTGAAAATTTAAGTGTTTATTTTAAAAAAGATTTTTAATCATTTTAAACCATTAAAATAATTATCTCTAATTCTGGTGATTTTAATCATGAAGAAGCCCACAATGAGACTAATCAGCATAAAGGTACCAACCGCTTATATAGATGGTTTGAACAAGTTAGTTGAGATGGGAATATATCCAAGTAGGAGTGAAGCCATAAGAGTTGCTGTGCGAGACATGCTTAAAAAGGAACTCTGGAGCAGAGAAAGGAAATGATATATTGAAATGATTTAGGTTTAAGGTTCTCTCACTCATTTTTGTATTATTTTATTTTTTGCATGAATTAAGAGTTAAAAAAAGAGGGGGAATGGATAGTTTTTTGTGACTACCGATTTATGAAGTGAAATAATTGAGGAACTATAGTCGTTTAATCCGGCGGTGCTTTACTCGCTTTCTCTTCAAGATGACCTTCTAGCTTGGCTGCTGCTTCTCTCATTGCGGCTGTTCTTTCCGCTTTTCCTACGGCCATATTTTCTGCTTGCTGCTTTTTCCTCTCTTCTGCAAGTTTTTCCATAATTTCTTTGTCTTTTTTAACTTGCTCCGCTGTTGGGGTTTCTTCGCTCATTTGCTTTCCTCCGAATCCTCATTTGTGTAATTACACGAATTAGAAATATAATAATATTATCATTAGGATTAAATTTGAATCAAAAAAATAAAAATCTCCTAAAAACATTAAAACATAGGAGTTACAATTATGTTTTACATTATAATAAAAGAAGAAGGTGGAAGCAAAATATAGAAAATTTTTTGTAAATCCAGGTTTTTATCTATCTCTTTTTCCTTGGATGAACTCTTCAACCCACTGTCGAGCAATGTGGTCCTGAACCTGAACCGGTGGATGCTTGAAAGCGTAGGAGGAGATGCTTGTCAGCGGTCCTGAAATTTTCCTGTCCAGCGCTAACTTAACCGCTCTGATAAGGTCAATAACCATGCCCGCACTATTGGGAGAATCTTCCACGGAAAGTTTAACATCCAGGCTTACTGGCATGTCTCCGAATTTTTTCCCTCTGAGTCTAATGTAACAAATTTTTTTGTCTCCTAGGAAGGGTACGTAATCCGAGGGACCTATTCTAACGGGTATATTGTAGGGAGTGATGCTCGTAACGGCCTCCGTTTTGCTGATTCTCTTGGTTTTCAGCCTTTCCTCCACGGTCATGTTTTCAAAATCCGTATTTCCGCCGATGTTCAATTGATAGGTGTCATCTATTTTGACACCCCTATCGAGCAAAAGATTCACCAGTGTTCTGTGCAGAATAGTGGCACCAATCTGACTCTTAATATCGTCCCCCGCTACGGGTAAATTGGCTTCCTCAAATCTACTAGCCCACACAGGATCAGAAGCTATGAACTCGGGGATACAGTTGGCAAATGCACAGCCCGCCTCCAGAGCCGCCTTAGCATAGTATTTAGTGGCTTCGGCGCTTCCCACAGGCAGAAAATTCACAAGGACATCCGCCCTAGTTTCTCGCAGGATTTCAGCCACGTCAACGGGTTCTATTTCTTTGGGATCGTAGCAGTAAAAGGATTTCACCATGTGGGGTGCAACGCTATCCATTATCGGTCCTGGAAGTACCTTTACGCCTAGTTCTGGTACCTCGGCAAACTTTATTACACTGTTGGGCTTGGCAAAAATAGCTTCACTCACAGCTTTACCAATTTTCAGTTTATTCACTTCAAATGCTGCGACAAATTCAATATCTTTGGGATAGTAACCACCGAAATTCACATGCATTAACCCGGGCACAATTTCATCCTTGGTAGCATTAAAATAATAGTAAACACCTTGAATTATCGAACTAGCGCAATTACCCAGCCCAGCTATGGCAACCCTAATTTTGCCCATTTCTTCGACCTCCTAAGTCAGACTATCAAGAGTGTAAAAAATCACTGTATTACAAGTCTTATTAAACAATTCCAGCCACAGACTCATCAGTTACTTAGTTATAAGATATAATACTCAGAACCTCAGTTAATACTTATAAATTTGCTCCAAACGGTAATTAGCTCCGTCAACCCTTTAAGAAGGCTTTGTACTGCCTTTTGGTCAAATTTGTGCACTGAGCATACAACTGTGAAGCTGTTTTTCAATTGTTAAGCTTCGAAAACTACCCATCAAAAAAAATAGAAAGTTTAGAGGATTAAAATCCATTTAAACGCGTTAGGCAAACACTCAGTAGTAAACAAGCTGCTAAATTTTGTGGGCTATTTCCGCTGCCTCGTGGACCGCTTCAAACGCCTTTCTGGGTTCTACACAATCGCCAATACAGTATAGTTCAGGGGCTAAGCCCTCGAGCTGGTCAACGATTTCATTATTAGGAACAGTTCCCACCGCTATGACCACCGTATCCGCCTCAAGAACATCGCCATTCTCAAGAACAACACCCTTATCCGTAATCTTCGCCACTTTGGCGTTAGTCAACATCTGCACTCCACGCATAGCCAATGTCTTCAGAATCGTCCAACGGCAAGTCCTGCTAATATCCGCACCCATCCTGTCAAGCATCTCTACAATAGTAACATCACGAGTCTTTCTCGCCATATCGAAAGCCGTCTGCAGATCCAAAACACCGAAGTTCACGAGGAAAAGCATCTGCTCCGGAGTAATAGAGCCATGATCCGTCAAGTAGAGTCCGGTTTCGCAGCCCACCCCGCCGCCGCCCACCACGATTGCTTTTTTGCCCACAGCAACCTTGCCAGCGAGCACGTTCCAGGAGATAACCACATTCGGACCATCAACACCGGGAATATTGGGAACCAGCGGTCGTCCACCAGTAGCAACAATCACAACATCAGGCTTCAACTCCTTTACAACCGCGGGGGTGACCTCCTTACCCAAAACCACTTTGATTCCAAGTAAATCCATTTGGTAGCACAAATAGTCCACTAGATTCTTGAATTCCCGCCTATCCTGAGGCGCCGCTGCTAGGTTCAACTGGCCGCCCATCGTGTAAGTTTTCTCGTAGAGAGTTACATCATGACCCCTAAGCTTTGCAACCCTTGCCACCTCCATGCCGCCGGGTCCACCGCCAATGATGAGAACCTTTTTACGTTTATCTGCGAGTTTGATCTGATACTCTGCTTCTCGACTCACAGCAGCATTCGACAGACACTCAACGGGTTTCAACAGAAACACGTGGTCAAAGCAACCCTGGTTACAACCCAGGCACTGTCGAATCTCCTTGAAGCGGCCCTCCTTAGCCTTCCTAGCCCACTCCGGGTCACAGATTAAAGCCCGACCCAGACCCACCAGATCTGCCTTAGCGTCAAGAAGAACCTGCTCCGCCAATAAGGGATCCGTAATCCGGTTACACGCCATAACAGGTACATTAACAACCTCTTTAACATTCTCAGCAAGCCAGACATAATTGCCGCGCGGAACATTCATGGTGATCTGGGGAACACGTGATTCGTGCCAACCGCCAGTCACGTTAAACATGTCTACTCCTGCTTCTGCAAATACTGGAGTGTATTCTCGGACTTCTTGGTAAGTGTTACCCCCAGGCATCATATCGTCGCCTGAGATTCTCATTATTAGAGGATAGTCGTCACCAACTTTGTCCCTTATGGCCTGTACACATTCGACACCGAACCTCATCCTAGATTTTAGGTCACCGCCATACTCGTCATCCCTCTTATTTGTAAGTGGCGAAAGAAACTGGGGAATCAAGTATCCGGCTGAGGCTATGAGTTCAACCGCGTCGAAGCCCGCCTTTTTGGCTCTAAGCGCAGCTTCTGCATAGTTTTTTTCGGTCTGTTTGATTTCCTCAATTGTTAATGCTCTCGGCGTTTCACCAGTAAAACTGGACTGTACTGCAGAAGCGCTTACCGGGGTTTGTCCAATAACAATTGAGAAAGCATATCTTCCCGAGTGATATAATTGCGCCCCGCAATTGGCCCCTCCTTCATGTATGGCTTTTGTGAGTTTTGAGAGGCCAATTATAGCTTCATCACTATCTATTCTTATCATGGTGTCCATACCTTTGCCCAGTATTTCTGTCCAGCAACCGCCAATTAAAATGAGTCCTACCTCGTTCTTTGCTCGTTCAGAGTAGAAATCGATAATCTGCTGAGTTATGTAGCCCTGATCCGCGTAGCCCAAATGCATTGCAGGCATGACTATTCGGTTTTTCAGCTCTATGCCGCGTATCTGTATTGGTTCAAATAGTTTCAATTACACATCCTCCATCATTAAGTGAGGAACATATAGCTAGTTTGGGAACATTGTCATGTACCTATTTATCTTTTTTACCCTCAAGTTTTGGAGTTGAAATTAAAAATTTATAAGCGAGCTTTATTAAGTCTCATTTCTTATTTTTTCTACCCGGATAACCTGTTTATCAAAACTTTAAAAACTATACTTGTCCTAACCTTAGACTTGTCCAGAATATTTCTTTTAAAATGGAGGTATTAAAAATAAAAAAGGGCAAACTTATCGTAGTAATCGGTGTTGGGAATTTGTTGATGGGAGACGAGGGTCTGGGTGTGCATGTGGTTGAAGAGTTGAATAAGAGGGAATTACCGCCCGATGTCGAGGTTTTTGATGGTGGTACTGGTGGTATTGCTCTTCTTAATCTGATGGAGGGTGCTAAGAAAGCAATTATTGTGGATGCCGTTTTGGGTGGTGGGAAACCGGGAGAAATTTATGTTTTGGGTGTTGATAGGTTGATTAAGGGTGTGGTGAAGTTTTTTTCTCTTCACGAAATGGATTTGTTGTCGACTATAAAGATTGGTAAAGAGCTGGATAAGTTGCCTCCGGAGTTGGTGCTGGTTGGTGTTGAGCCTAAGAAGTATCAGGAGTATAGCATGGATCTTTCTCCGGAAGTTGAGACCGTGATTCCAAAGGTGATTGATGTAATACTGGGGCTTATCTGACCCATTGAATATTGTGATTTCTCATTTGTATGGATAGTTTTTTTATACTGGTTTTGCTCTTCTTTTTTTGGGTGGACTTTTTATGTCGATTTTCACTGAAAAGCTTGGGAAAAGCAGTAGGGCGAATGAGAGTCGTGTAGTTCTGGCCTTGGATTTATCATTGTTGATTGGTGAAAAGGATTTTAAAAGAAAATTATTGGAAAGGGCTCGAATGGTTTTGGCTGAGGCTAGGGAACACATAGTGGGGGTGAAGGTTAACTTTCAGCTTTTGCTTCCTCTGGGTCTTTTTGATGATCTGCGGTTGTTGATTGAGGACGCCTCTGGTTACGGTCTTCCTCTAATTATGGATTGTAAGCTTAATGACGTGGAGCATACGAATGAGTGGGCTGCGCGCCACTTTTTCGACGCGGGGTTTGACGCTCTGATTGCCAACCCTTTCGTTGGTTGGAGAGGAGGCTTAGAAAGGGTTTTCAGCGTCGCTAAGGATTATGGTGGGGGTGTTATTCTATTGGTTTATATGTCTCATCCGGGTGCTGATGAGGGGTACGGTCAGAGAGTGGTTAATAGTGATGGTGGTACACGTTTTCAGTATGAGGTTTTTGCTGAGAAGGCGAAGTCTTGGGGGGCTAATGGGGTTGTGGTCGGTGCAACGCAACCAAGGATAATTGAAAGAGTCTCCAAAATCGTTGGCGGAGAAATCCCGATTTTCAGTCCGGGTATCGGTTTTCAGGGTGGTGCGATAAGTGAGGCTTTCAGAGCGGGCACCTCTTACGCCATTGTGGGTCGCTCAATCTACCAGTCCGAGAATCCGAAACAGTCTGCCAGAGAAATAAAGGATAAAATTAATGGGATAATAGGATAATTCTTCTAAAATACAAAAATAGTGATTAGATTCTTTTTCGGTAATTCGGGTAAGATTATGATTGATTGTGTTCATGTTGTCTTGGGAGCTGGTTTTTTAATGTTGTTTATTATTTCTTCCAGTTGGGATATGAGTTCGGGGAAAAGTTTTTGGTAGTTATACAATTCTTTTTTTGTTTCCTTAACGTATTCAAGGAAGCTGTTGATGGTTTGAACATTTTTTTCAAAATTTATTAGTAATTCTGTTTCTCGATTTAGTAGGGTTTCCATATCTATTAACCCTTCTAGGGCATTACGCAGATAAAAGGAGGTTTCATCAGGGTTGGGGGAGCCTAATGCCTGTTTTAACCAGAATAGGTGGGATAGGAAGTCATTAATTGCTCTCGTCCTCAGTTCCAGGTAATCCGTTATTCTTTGAAGGTATATTCTTACATCTTCAGCGAGTTCCAGTTGCTTTTCGGAGTGTTCTCTAAATTCAGGAGAATCTATCTCAAACCCATGTTTTTCCCTCAGTTCTTCCATTAGTTTTTGGCAAAGTTCCAAGTAATCTTGGATCCGGTTTTTAGATTCTTTTTCCAATTTAAGCCCCTAACCATAAGAAAAATTATGGTGCCGTCTTTTTATTGGTTAACTTTTTCTCCTATGTTATAGTTACCTGTATGAGT
>DXJA01000134.1 GCA_019056875.1 Candidatus Jordarchaeum madagascarense | reverse complement strand
AACCTCCGTTGTTCCCAGTGACTCTATGCTGTCACCCTTAATTTTTATGGTGTCGCCTGTGATGTAGGAACCCGTATCGTTCATGACCATGACTACGCTCGGTATGCTTATATTGCCGTTGGTTATGGTCATGGAGCCGATGGTCTCCATTGTACCGTCAATATTTAGGGTAATTTCACCGGTGGTTAGGCCATTGTTCATGTCTAGGTAGCCTTCAATGCTTATTGTGTCCTCCATGTAGTTGTGTCCAGAGATTTCGATGTCTCCGGTTATCGTGCCGTCACCGTTGAAATCAACAGTTCCAGTAACCGTGATCGTGTTTCCCGTGCTTGTAATATTTGAGCCAGTATCGTCCATAACCATGGATCCGTCTGTTATGCTTATCTCACCCTTGGTTATGTTCATGTCCCCATCAGTCACCATCACACCGTCCAGGCTAAGCTGGCCTACGTTAACGTTCCCCTGCATATAGTTATGCCCCGAGATCCCGATGTTTCCGCTTATCGTGGCGTTACCGTTGAAATTAACAATTCCAGTAACCGTGATCGTGTCGCCTGTGATGTATGAGCCGGTATCATTCATAACCATGCTTCCGCTCGGAATGCTTATCTCACCGTTGGTTATGCTCATGTCTCCGTCGGTCACCATCACTCCGTCCAGGCTGAGGAGTGGGGCTCTAATATCTATATTACCCTGCATGTTGTTGTATCCTAAGATTCCGATGTCTCCGGTTATTGAGGTGTTTCCGTTAATCTCCGTTGTGCCAGTGGAGGTTATGCTGCCTATGATTTGAGTGTCTGAAGCGTCGTAGATGTAGATTCCAGTGGAGTTCATCTCCATTACTCCTCCTAGAATATTCATTTCCCCGTCGTCTATGTTCATTTCGCCGTCTGTTACCATGTAGCCGTCTGTGAGAGCTAATGTTACATCTCCGGTCATTGCGCCATCGTTTATGTTTAGAGACCCGGTTACAGTCATGGGTGAAAGCATCTTACTGTACCCGGAAACGCCTATATCACCTTGGGTTGTGATGCTTCCATTTAGTAGCATATCTCCCTCAAATGCGAGTGTGCCTTGTGTTATCTGGTTCATGTTCCTGATGTCTGAGAAGCCGTCTGTTGAGATGCCGCCATTCGTAATAACTGCAGAGTAACCGCTACTAAAACCGGTTACGCTCTGGTCTGTGGTTGAGACAAACATTTCCGCTGTTGAATAACTGGGGCTATTCTGAAGAGTTATTCCCGCCTGCGCATCGTTGTTTCGGAATTGATAGCTAATGGATTGACTTGAGTTCATGTAAACGTATGAGTCTTCGAGAACCATTACACCACCTCTACCCTGGCTACTTCCCACGGCGAACCAGTCGCCCCACGAGTCAAAAACCGTTCCACCATCAAACTCTAAATATCTTGCTGGAGTTGCCCCCATTTCTAGGATTATATCGTTAACATCAACTATGATAAGGTTTGGGAATTCGCCGTTCTCCGCCATTCTGGTTACGTTAACCACTCCGCTATAATTTTCTTCGGCATTGGCACCAGCGCCCCACAGGTAAACCGAGTCATCAACGTCAATTAGCGAATTAATGTATATGTGGAACCAGTCGTGATTTATCCAGATTTCTATCTCATAAATGGGTGCCAATGGATTGGGTGAGGGTACGTCTTCACCGTAGATGTAAAGTTCACCGCTGTATACTCTGATTTCAGCGCTGTTTGGAACTATGAAGTCGTTTGATCTGCCGTTCCAGTCCCCTATGTAGCCGCCTCCCTGAGACTCAATATACTGGTAGTAGTTTGTTATGTTGAAGTAAACCTCGCTCCCGGTGTTTATGTTTCCAACGTTTAGGGTTCCATTAACTATGTTCTCAGCTGGCGAAGCATCGGTTCCTTGAATTGTTATGAGTCCTCCTGCACGGCAGGGTTTGCCTAACTCGATTTTATCTCCGGTGAGTGTCATTGTTCCGGTGCTGAAGAGGGGTGAGCCGAGAATCACTTGTTCCGCATCGGTGAGGGTAAGGGCTCCGTCTAGTATACTGTCGCCGGTTACCGTCATGCTTCCAGTAAGAGACATACCGCCACTGCCAGGACTGCTTAAGGTTATCAGTTTTGCACTGGGAGATATGGCTCCGTTGGGGTCTACACTTTTTGAACCCAATAGAGGGATAGCTTGGACTTGACCTGATACTAGGGGTAAAGCTAGAACACAGGTTAAAAGTATGATCGCTGGGATAAGTATCAGAATGTGTTTGGTTTTGCCTTTTAAGAACTTCGTGCTCTTGAAACGTGTTGGGTGCTTGCTTTTTCCTTCCACCTTTTTCTTCTCCTTTTTTTGTTATTTAGCAGTTTTACTGCAACAATTCCTTGTTTTCCAAGTTTCATTAGAGCGGTTAATTGGATTAAACGCGCTCCTCCTCTCTTCCAAGAGTTTCTATAACTCTTTAATTAGAATTTTGGCGCCTTTTTACTATTTAAACATTATGCAGAAATGACTTACTTTTACGGCATAAAATTTCAATACCAGATGAAGAAACTTTTAATTCTTCTCCTATATAATCAAAAATTTCAATCAACAAATATACTGCTTTCCAAAAAATTGAAGTACTAGTTCCATTTGAAAGGTTAAGAAAAGCCCTCATACCTCCATGTGAGGTGAGTTCTTTGAAGGTATTCATTATTGGTATTGGGTTAACAGAAATCAAGTCACGGTGGGAGGCTGGCGCATCCACTCTGGCCCGAAAAGCCATAAGAGAAGCATTGATTGACGCCAGCCTAGAAGCGAAAGACATTGAAGGCATTATCACCACTCCCCAAGGCTACTTCACAGACACCAACGACACCGACAGATTCGCCCCCCAGAGAATGGGGGAATATCTCAACCTTAACGCTAAGGTCCAAGCCATGGTGGACATAGGGGGCATGAGCAGCCTAGCCGCCGTGAAGTATGGAACCTACGAAATCCTGCAGGGGAAATGTCGGACCGTCCTAATTTACGCATCGGAGAAACATCTGGTTAGGGAAACTTGGAACACCGCTCGACACATGTACCTGGTCTTTCTCGTTAACGGAATTTATGGAGCCTACGACAGCAGGTACGGCCCGATGAGAGTCGCTCCATACTACGCCATGGCAACCCAGAGATACATGCACGAGTACAACGTGAAAAAAGAGGAAATAGCCCAGGTACCAGTGGTTCTGAGAGAAAACGCCTCCCTGAACCCCAAAGCCCAATTCCGGGAAAAAATAACGGTTCAAGATGTTCTAAACTCCAAACCGGTCTGCCCACCCCTAAACCTCTTGGACTGCTGCCCAATATCCGAAGGAGGAGCAGCAATAATCCTCGCAGACGAAAAAACGGCAAAAGAAAATGGAAGAAATGACTGCCACATAGCGGGAATAGGGGAAGCACACGACCCCACCAGCTTCTTCCCAGTCTACCAATCGGTCACCGAGATTCCCTCCCTAAGAACCGCCACCCGGGAAGCACTGAAACGAGCCAACAAAAACCTAAAAGACGTAGATGTAGCTGAAGTCTACGGCCCCTTCAGCGGAACCGAACTCATGGCATACGAGGAAATGGGCTTCTATGAAAGAGGAAAAGCCGCAAACGCGGTAGCTGAGGGACGCACAAGAATAGACGGAGAAACCCCCATAAACTCCTCAGGAGGAAGACTCTCCCTAGGGCACCCACCCTACGTAACACCCCTGGCAGAAATCCACGAAATCGTAACCCAACTCAGAGGAGAAGCGGATAAAAGACAGGTCAAAGACGCAGAAACGGGACTCGTACACGCGGAACACGGAATGATAAACGGAAACATGGTGGCAATCATAGAAAGGAGGTAGAAAAAATGGAGAGGTTCTTCGAGGAACTCAAAAACAAAAAATTAAAGGTACCAAAGTGTAGAGATTGTGGAAAACACATATACCCCCCAAGAGACTTCTGCCCCTTCTGCAGCTCAGAAAATGTGGAGTGGGTAGAAGTAAGCGGGGATGGAACCCTTTACGCCTACACCATAAACAATAATGGCATCCACTTCACCGATCAAACAATAGGAATAGTTGAACTCAAGGAAGGATTCAAAATCTTTACCCTAATAGGAAAACCCCTAGAAGAATTGAAGATCGGCCAGCCTGTAAAACTGGAATTTATAGAGCTAGAAACAGGAGAAGGAAAAATAACACTACACAAATTTACACCACAAAACAAATCTTGACAGCTACTTAATATCCCCACCAAAAAAATACCACTTAACTCTTAAAAATCCATTTAATCCATTCAAAAGTCTACCTTCCGCTTTCCACAATGCTTATGTAAAGTTCTGGAATTCAATTTTTTCTAAATTAAGCAACCTTTCTAATAATTGTGTTTTTCACACTTCTATAAAATCTACCTCTTTTTTAAAGAAGGTCCTAATCGCGTACTTCCGAAGGGTCTCTATGAGTAATCCCTCTTCTCTCTCGGAATCCTCCAAAGATTTCTCATCTATTTCCTGCCAGAAAACAGCTATTTTCTCTTCCTCAAAACCCTTAATACTTTCGGTGTCTATTTCTGGACCTTTAAAGAACCAGAATCTCTTTGTTCTAATTTTAAAGGGCGGTTCCCTACTTAAAATCTCACTTGCCAATAGTAGACTGCCCAATGCCTCTTCAACCGTTTTAGCATTAAACAGTTGTTCAACTTCAATTATCCAAATCTTTTGCTCAGTATAATCAACGAGCATTAGATCTATCCTTTTATTGCCTAGTCCGCTCGAAAGTTTGAATTTGAGGTTCTTGAATATTTTTGCATCTTTTGTGGCTATTCTGTCTATCATGTAGGTTGCGAAAGCGTCGATCAACGGAGATCCAAACCAGAGACTTAAAGCGAAAATCCAAAAAGCCAATTTTTTCACCCTATTCTTATAGTTAAAAAGATTCATAACTATTTAATATTTGCTTAATTAATTCTAGGGGTCTCAGCAGGAATGCAAAAAAAAAAATTAATATTAATAAAAAATTAGTTTATCTCTCTCCATTTTCCCTTATTAATTGTGGGCATTTATTATAATTTAATTTAAGCTCTTACTGGACGATGACTACTAAACTCTGAACATTTTGCCCTCCTTTATTGATTAGTTCTACTATCTCCTTTAGGTGCATCTTGATTTCATTGTTTTTAATATCCCTAATCGTACCATCTGGTTCTACTACATTCACGTGTAGCTCTGGGTTTGTCTCGTAGCGGGTTTCTCCATCATAATTGAAACTTTTTACTAGGTCTAACTCGACCATGGTTTTCAGGTTATTAAATACGGTGGAACGGCTTATGTTAGGATGCGTGCTCTTAATAGCATTGTAAATTTGATTGAAAGAGGGGTGATATTTCCCCAATTCTCTAAGTATTTTAATCAATTCGAGCCTTTGTGGGGTGATCTTCATTCCATGTTTCTTTAATTGTTTTTCCATAGTATCACTTATCCGCATTATCACGTATGGCGGGGCTGAATAAAAATTTATTTATACACAAGGTTTAAATAGAACTCAGTTCTTTTTAGAACTAAGGTGAAATAAATTGGGAAAAGTAGCAAGGGAAGTAGTTGAAAAGGCAGGAATAGACGTCGACAAGCTTCTAAACATGCTGGTCAAAGCGGCCGCCGCCGAATTCACAACATACTACTACTACACTCTACTAAGAGCTCATGCCACAGGAACAGAAGGAGAATCGATAAAAGAGATAGTAGAAGACGCTAGACTGGAGGATAGACTACACTTCGAAACATTAGTCCCGAGAATCTTAGAGCTGGGAGGAGATCTCCCCAAGGATATAAGAGACTTCGCCAATATGGCAGCCTGTAAAGACGCTTACCTGCCAAAAGAAGAAACCGTTAAAAACATATTAACTGTCCTAGCTGAAGCCGAGAGATGTGCCATAAGGGTCTACACCGAGATATGCAACTACACTTTTGGCAAAGACCATAGAACATACGACGTAGCACTAGCCATACTGCATGAAGAGGTAGAGCATGAAGCCTGGTTCGAAGAGTTACTAACCGGAAAACCCTCAGGACACTTCCGAAGACTAAAACCCGGAGAAGGCCCATACACCCAAAGATTCAGACACATAGATTAAAACAGCAACTTTATATTCCACTTTCTCTTTTTTTATTT
>DXJA01000133.1 GCA_019056875.1 Candidatus Jordarchaeum madagascarense | reverse complement strand
GAGCCACCTTTAAAATTGTAGACAAAAACCAAAAGCATTTGTAGGCGAAGAGGCATGCAGGAAACAAGGAAAATCCGAAACCAAAACAGGCGAAACCCTAATTAACAAAACCTAAAAAATCGAACGAATCTACATCGCCACAATGAGTGATGCTTTTTTTGAGTTTCGCAATAAAACTAGATAATAATATATACTTTCTGCACCATTATTATTACACAAATCCACGAGAGGTGAAACGCCATGCCCGTTGGAGAACCCCGTCTTACTAGAGCATTATTTGTCGCTTTAAAGAACGAACCTTTGGTTACAGAGGTTGTTCAATCCATAATTCTTAAGAAAACCGTAGATTATGCTCAAAACCACTTCGGACTCAGTATACCCAGTTACTCGATTGACGAATCAGAGAGGCAACTTGTCGAAGACGCTGAAAACCATCGGACGGAAGACGCCGTTGTGTACGGCATTTATAAGGGCGAGAGCACGCTTGCAGGTGCGAATGGAGTAATAAGTAGACGTTTAGCTAAAGAATCCACGAAAGATGTCTTTAGACAGCTCGGCGTCGGCGAAATGCTTAAAGATTCACAGAACATACTTGAGGTGGTAAAAAAGTTCGCGGAAATAATGGCTATGGCAGGGCACATAAGCAAGGAAAAGACGGTTATTAATGACCTTGGCGACCGGGGTGTCGAGATGATTCTCTCAGGAAGCTGTCCTCACCTTGAAGTATGTCAACTACTCCAAGATGAGGGAGTTTACGATGTTTTTGGAAACATACCTTGCTCACTGGCTCTTGCCTTCGCCGCGGCGGCTGAAATCGTGTTTGGCACACAATACGACATAACCATTAAAGAGAGAAATCCGCCAAACTGTAAAGCCGTACTACACGAACTGTGAAAAAATGAACCTCTCCCCACTTGCAAACACTTTCAGTTAATACAGCTACATCTCATCTCTTAAGCATCATCGGATATATGACTTTTAACATCCTTTGATATAAAAATTGGCGAGTATAATCCCTCAAACTGCAGAGGAAAAATCTTTGAAATACAGTCAATTAAAAGGCCTCCTAGCAGGTGCAAATCTGAAAGTTTCTTATTTCTGAAAATTCATGTCTCCTCCCTCCCAATATATCTTAAAGAGTCACAACAACAAAGTGACTCCCCCCTTTTTTCCTCGTAAACAAGGGTGTAGGAATTGGGACAACACATAAATCCCTATTATTAAAATTAAATAAAAGTATTCTATGAACCAGTAGTAGCTATGTTCAACTTGCAAAAAAATCAATACGTACCTGATGAAAAAGGAGCGACAGAAAACCTTGGAAAACCAGACAAGGTCACCTCACCCGCTTCAACACCTAATATTAGGTGCAAGGCAACGGGCGTTCCTATGGACGCGGAGCGGGCGCGCAACCGTGGTAGGAGGCACTTAAACCTCCATCGATCACCAGAGTGGTTCCGGTTACGTAGGATGCCTCGTCTGAGGCGAGGTAGAGAGCTCCATAAGCGACATCTTGGGTAGGCCCACGCGCCCCAAGGGAATGATATCACAAGGTTTTTCGGCGTATTTCATCTGTGATGGGAGCAACCATGGGCGTGTCCATTGCTCCGGGAGCAATACAGTTAACTCTTATTCCAGATCTTGCAAAGCTTGAAACCAGAGTATAAACTCGGGGAAAAGAAAATAATCTATGAAGTGTCTATCTCTCAAAAACTGTTCACAGCATACACCGGAGATAGGAGAACCTCTCCATAAACCCCAAGTTAACATATTTACTGGGGGCTGCAACTGCCCTGCATCCCCGAAAGACAAAGAAAAAGAGAGCCTAGAAAAATTATGAGTCAACCTCCTTGGCTATGCAAGAGTTATATACTTAGAGTCTATCTTTTTCTTAGATATGAGGTGTTTCTTAGTGGCAACGAGTACGGTTAGCAAAAAAGGGTTAACAACCATTCCTAGCAAAATAAGGCAATTGCTAAAAATTAAAACTGGAGACAAACTTGAATGGCAAGTCGTTAGGGAAGATGAGGGAGTACTCCAAATCCGAGTGTTACAAGATCCCTACACCTTTCTTAGAGGAAAGAGGAAAGACCCGAATACCACGTACGAGAAAGTTGAGCATCTAGCTGATTCGGTTATTGAAAGAGAAGCAAGACGTGAGAGAAGTGCCAATAATAGAAGTTGACATGTTAATAGCCTTCGTAAACTCGTCCGACAACCTCCACAATGTGGCAGACCGCCTATTCCTCAAAATTAAGGAAAAGAAGATAACAAACACCGCAGTTGCCGCATCAGCTTACCTAGAATACGAACTGATCCACAAATCAAAAGGATACCTTGAAAATGGTATAAGAACCGAGATTGCAGCCTTTCAAAGATACCCAAACCTAGATGAAAGAACATTAACCTCAGAAACCATCCTAAAAGCCTCAGAGTTACGCGGCGAAATAGTTGGATTAACATATTTCGACTCACTTCACGCCGCAACAGCCCTACTAACCGATAAAAAAATAATATCAACAGACCAGATTTACGATAAAGTGAAAGAAATAGAAAGGTTATCTCCCCAAAAACTTTAATGAACAAAGAGCCCGTTTTAACCATCGGTTCATACTCATGTTAGACTATCATTTAAGTGATTTCACATTTCTTGAGTAAACTTTGCCATCCTTCGTCTGTCGACTTTTGGATTTCGTCGATTATCTTTTCGAATTTCGGTGTGAACAAGTGACTGAAGCGCCCCTGCATTTTGAGATAGTCTTTCACTGGCTTCTTTTTCTCCGGGTTTAGAGCTATGGTCTTGCTCGGTGCTGAGAGTCTATATTCGCCGTTTATTACCTCCCATAGTGGAAATATGCATGTTTCCACGGCTAGGTGTGCGACTTCCATAGTTTTGCTGGTGCCGTGTCGCCATCCCCTCGGACACGGTGCAAGCGTGTGCAGAAACGCTGGGCCGTTAACCTCCATTCCTCTCCTAGCTTTTGTGATAAGGTCTTCCCAGTAGTACGGTGAGGCTGTGGCAACATAGGGCATTTTGTGGGCGACCATTATGTCTGCGATGGGCTTCTTGTACTGAAGTTTCCCAGGCGCAAATGTACCCGCCGGCGATGTGGTGGTCGCGGCTCCACGAGGCGTTCCTCCGCTCCTTTGAATACCCGTGTTCATGTAAGCCTCGTTATCGTAGAGCACGTAGAGAAAATCGTGCCCCCTCTCAACGGCTCCTGACAGGGCTTGGATTCCTATGTCGTAGGTTCCTCCGTCTCCGGCGAAGGTGACGATGTCTATTTGTTCTTCCGGATCTATTTCTCCCTTCCTTTTGAGCGCTTTTACCGCTGCTTCAATCCCCGACGCGTTTGCAGCCACGTTTTCGAAGGCGGTGTGCAACCATGGCGCGTCCCAAGCTGTGTAAGGATAAATCGTTGAGACAACCTCCATGCAGCCCGTTGCATTAGTAACTATTGTTGGTCCTCTAACCGCTTTCGTGACGAGTTTCAGAACAATGACCGCGCCGCATCCGGCACACGCCCGGTGTCCGGACATAAACAAATCTGGTTTTTCATCTATTTCTTTCGCGGTGAATTTCCATTCAGAAAAAGTTTCAATCTTTTCCTTCATAGTTTCACTCCCTTAAATCCACAAATCGGACAGGAACCTCAACGCGTCCCGCTTCCCGTATCTCTCGCAGTTCCTCGTAGATTTTTCGTATCCGGCTCGGACTGGTGTCTCTCCCGCCTATACCATAAATGTAGTTAACCACGTGTGGATGGTTTGACGCATCGTAAAGCGCGTGGTGAACTTCGTGGAACATTGCTCCGCCATGCCCCCCAAAACCCATGTTTCTATCCATGACTCCCACCGCCTCAACGTTTTCCAGCGCCCTAACTATTCCCTCAACCGGTAAAGGTCTGAAAGTGCGGATTCTAAGTACACCCGCTTTCACTCCCTCCGCCCTAAGATCATCTACAACCGTTTTTACAGTACCCGCCGTTGAGCCCAAGCACACCGTGGCTATTTCAGCATCCTCAAGCTTATATGCGTCAAGAAGTCCGTCTCCATACCGTCTTCCACTTATCTCCCCGTATTCCTCGTTTATTTGCGGGATGATTTCCAGCGCTCTCCTCATGGATTCTTCCTGTTGTCTCTTATGTTCAAAATAGTAATCCTGTAAATCCAGTGAACCAATGGTTATCGGATTCTCAAAGTCAAGCCTAAAGGGCACGGCTTTTCCCCGATGATTGGTCACCAGTGGGAATTCCCGTTTTCCAACAAAATTTCTGACCGCATCATCGGGAAGAACGCTCACGTTTTCCAGCGTGTGGCTCAAAGTGAAACCGTCCAAGCAAATCATAATCGGCAACATAACTTCCGAGTGTTCCGCTATTCGGAAAGCCTGAATCGTGGAATCGTATGCTTCCTGTGAATTTTCCACATACATCTGTATCCAGCAACTGTCCCGCTCAACCATACTGTCCGTATGCTCACAGTGAATATTCGCCGGCGAAGAAAAGGACCTGTTAACAACTGCCATGACCACCGGTGCCCGACACCCCGAAGCCACGTAGAGAATCTCATGCATCAACGCCAATCCCGCCGACCCCGAGGCTGTAAAGACCCGCGCACCCATCGCTGAAGCAGCCAAACTTGCTGACAGCGCACTATGCTCCGATTCAACACAGATGAACTCCGTGTTAACTTCTCCTCTTGCAACGTACTCGCTGAATCTTTCAACAATTATCGTTTGGGGAGTTATAGGATAAGCCGCTAACACATCCACATCCGCTTGTTTAACAGCATCTGCAACCGCTTCATTTCCGTTCAAGGCTAAAACCTTTTGCTCAACAACCACCATCCTCTTCATACCTCCCTTTCCATGATTATGGCACTACACGGACACTCGTTTTCGCATATCCCGCAACCCTTACAAAAATCATAGTTACATTCCGGCTTGTCACCTTCCAATTTCACCGCAGAGTCCGGACAGAAAACTGCGCAGAGCCCGCACACTCTACAGCAACCACAACTGAAGCACCTCTCAGCCTCCCTTCTGGCATACTCCAAGCCTATACCCAGAACCTCCTCAGCATCAAAAGTTTTCATTCCATCCTGCGGATTACCCTCCGGGATTTTCATCCTTCCCGCCGTTTCGTAATATGCAAGGTTCATCTCTTCGAATTTAACCGGTTCTTCAGGTGCTGGTTCCGGCTTAATCTCCTCTCCCCTCAGATACTGGTCTATGCTCTTCGCCGCTTTTCTACCAGCAGCTACCGCTTCAACAACTGTTGCCGACCCAGACGTCAAATCTCCCGCAGCGAATATATTCTCAGCAACCACGTACGTCGACTCGTTTACCCTTATCCCTCCGCCATCGTTAAGGAACTCTCTCGGAATCCATGATGTGTCGGGAATCTCCCCCACCGCTTTAATTACTGCGTCAAACTCCAAAGTGAATTCTGACCCCTCAACGGGTATTGGTCTCCTCCTTCCAGTGGCATCTGGTTCCCCGAGGCGCATCTTTACGCATTTAAGCACGATTTTACTGTTCTTCCTAGACGCTCCCACCGGCTGAGTTAAGAACTGCAACTGCACGCCATCCTGTTTCGCCTTCTCTATTTCCTCGGGAATTGCAGGCATCTCCTTTTCACTCCGCCTATAGAGAATCACTGGATTCGCACCCAACCTTTTCAGTGTTCTAGAGACGTCTATGCTGACGTTTCCCCCTCCTATCACGGCGACGCCCTGACCAGGAGACTCTCGCAATCCCTCGTTCACTCTTTTTAAGAACTCCAAGCCGGGAGTCATCAACTCCTCGCCCAGTACCCCCATCTCCACCTCTCTCCATACGCCAGTAGCCAACAAAACAGCATCATATTCTCCTCGGACATCCTCAAAGTCCACATCAGCACCAACAGTGACATTTGTTCTGATTTCAACCCCAGCCCTTGTGAGTGCCCCAACTTCCTTTTCAACCACTTGTTTGGGAAGCCGGTACGAAGGTATCCCGTATGTTAGCACGCCCCCCGGTTTTTCCTCCCGTTCAAATATTACTACCCTGTAGCCCATTTTTCTCAGGTAGAAGGCTCCCGAAAGTCCACAAGGTCCAGAACCTATTATCGCAACACTTTTCCCATTTTCCGCTGGAAGAGAACGAGTTAGAATTTCACCCTTTTTATCCAGAATGTAATCGCCTAGGAACCGCTCCACCTCTCTTATGGAGATCGCTTCATCATACTGACCGCGATTGCAGCCCTGCACACATAAGTGGGGACAAACTCTGCCAGTAACTGACGGCAAAGGATTAGTTTCCCAAAGTATTTCCGCCGCCTCGTCAATTTTTCCCTCCCTGATTTTTCCTAGAAACTGCGGAATATGATTCCACGCTGGACAATCATACATGCACGGCGATACGCGCTCAACCCAAACCGGCTTAACACTCCTCCAATCCCCGGTTAAATAATCAGTGCTCGGCCTCCAGCACACGCCCGCTATTGGAATCTCTTTCCAACTCTTCCCTTGAGACTTCACTCCGATCTCACCTCCTTATACGCTTCTCTCATAACGGAAACGTTCTTCTCAGCGGCATCACTCCCAAAACGTTCCCGGACCACCCTTTCAAGACTCTCCAAACTGACCGCCCCCAATACACGAGCCGCAGCACCCAGCATCGCAGTGTTCATAATCGGCCTTCCCAGAATCCTGATGGCAATATCCGTCCCCGGAATAACCCAAACCCTACCCCCCTCAAGCCTCATTGCATTTCGGATTTCAACGGGTCCCTCCCTAGAATTCACCACAACAGCACCGCCATCACCTAATCCCTGAGCAACCGGAACCGTCTTGATCAGAGTCTGATCCAAAACCACCACCACATCCGGATTATACACCGCACAATGCAGTTGAATAGGAGCGTCACCGATTCTCGTGAAAGCCACCACCGGTGCTCCCATTCTCTCGGGACCGAACTCTGGAAACGATTGAACAAATTTACCCTCATTAATAGCGGCACGTGCTAGGAGTTCGCTGGTCGTCCAAACTCCTTGACCTCCTCTACCGTGCCACCTAACCTCAAAGAGTTTACCCACTTCAGATACACTCCATTACTCATTCAAACTTAAAGAACCAAACATATACATTTTTTTAAACCTTCCCCCCTTTATTATCTTCCCCTTCCCAAAGAAGATGAGAACGGAGTAAACTCAATTCTAATGCCCAACCTTTGGAGCCATTCCGTAATCTTTTCTTTCATCATTAGAAAACAACTTCCTCCTCTCTGTGCTGTGTTGTACAATTCCATGGTTTTTATGGTCTAGGTTAAGTATTTGTGTCTCACATATTTATTTTTGGCTGATGGTT
>DXJA01000132.1 GCA_019056875.1 Candidatus Jordarchaeum madagascarense | reverse complement strand
TTCTCTAAGAGACTTACTAAATTCATTCTCACAAAATAATATTGAACATCCCATAATACCAACTCAAGTAACGAAAAATGCAAAAAAATAACAAATCTAGTGTTGAATATAAGGAAAACAGGGAACACAGAAATTTTCCCAGGATTTGATACTAAAAAATTGAAAGAAAAGAGAAATTTTCGGGTTAGGGGAACAAGCCTCTTAACTCTATAGCTCTTGCTATTCGCTTAACGGCCAGAATGTAGGCAGCGGTACGCAGATCCACCTTTTCCCTCTTGTGAATAGAGAGCACCTCATCAAATGCTTTAAGCAGTAAGTCCCTTAGCCTTACATTAACATCCCGCTCACTCCAGAGAAAGGCCTGAAGAGATTGAACCCATTCGAAGTATGAGACCACGACTCCCCCAGCGTTTGCCAGAATATCGGGTACTATGAAAATGCCGCGGTCTATCAGGATTTCGTCTGCTTTGGGTGTGGTGGGGCCGTTAGCGCCTTCCACTATTATTTTTGCTTCTATGTCGCTCGCGTTTTTATGAGTTATTTGGTTCTCCATGGCTGCTGGAATCAGGACATCAATATCTAGACTAAAAAGTTGTTTATTCGCTTTTTCCAAGTTAGGTTCGTATTCTGCGTTTTTATCTTCAAAATCGGAAAAGGTTGCCTTAGATCTGGTGTGGTTTAGTAGGTTTTTTATGTTTAAACCGTCAGGATTGAATAGGCCACCATCTATTGTTGTGACTCCAACTATTTTACATCCTTTTTCAGCTAAGAACTCTGCGGCGTATGAGCCTACTTTTCCGAAGCCTTGGATAGCAACTTTGGCTCCCTTAATGGGCATATTGTTGTGTTCAAGTGCTCTACGGGTTATGAACGTCACACCCTTTCCTGTAGCGTATGATCTTCCTATGGTTCCGCCTATTTCTAGGGGCTTGCCAGTTACTACTCCCGGTACAGAGTAGCCGGTAAGCATTGAGTAGGTGTCCATCATCCATGCCATGGTTTGCTCATCGGTGTATACGTCAGGAGCGGGTATATCCTTCTCTGGACCAATTAGGGGTAGGATCATGTAAGTGTATCTTCTGGTTAGTCTTTCCAGTTCTCCTAAGGACATTTGCTTGGGGTTGCAAATAACCCCTCCTTTGGCTCCCCCGTAGGGTATGTTTGATACTGCGCATTTCCAAGTCATCATTGCTGCTAATGCTTTGACCTCGTCGAAAGTTACTTGGGGATGGTATCTGACTCCTCCTTTGCAGGGTCCCCGGGTATAGTTGTATTGAACGCGGTATCCTACGAAAACATTTACGCTTTCGTCATCCATTTTAATTGGCATTGTTACCTCTAAGGAGCGTTGTGGCTTCCTTAGAATGTTATGAATGTTATGATCAAGCTTCATTACTTCTGCGGTTTTATCCAATTGATTTAACACATTTTGAAAAAGGTTTTCCTCTGCCATAATGTAACCCAACCTGATAATTATTTTCTAATTATTCTTATCTTTCAATTTTATTTAAGGATTGGTACAAACTTAAATATTCAAAAATCGAAATTTTTAATTAAAACAGGTAATATAGAGCCCTATATGTAGTTTTTTCCCCATCTGTATCAGTTTTAGAAATAAGTAATAGGGATTCTAAGTATATCGAGTTTTAGTTAAGTTTCACGGACTTGTGCCTCTGAATAATTAGTGTTTATTAACTTTTGATTTTAATAATTTTTGAGTTTCCTTCTGAAGTTCATCCAAGTTTTGGTAAAGCAGATCCGTGTATTTGTTCGCTATTTCTAATCTTTTGATGATGCCATCATATAAGATTTGGAAAGTTTTACTCTTTAGGAGTTCGGTTGCCAATTGGAGAACGTAAATCTTTTCTTTTTCTAATTTCATTGCTTGGTCAACAATGTTGAGTTCTGTTCTAGCCTGTATCAAAATAAAAGCGAGGTCTTGGACTCGAAATTCTTTGGGGATTAGGTTGTCTGTTGGTATTTCGAAACGAACAAAGGATTCGAACATTTTAAGCCCAGTTTCTCGGTCTCCCCAAAGTGCGGTTGGTATTTGCTCGTTAAATTTTGCTGAGTGCTCGTACGCTTCTCTTCGGACATCTAAGAGAAGTTTTAGATCTTTTTGTATCTCGTTGAATCTGTCTAAAATTTTTAAAAAATCTTTAAAATCATATTCTTTCCAATTTTTATCAAAAGGGTTAAAATAACTGGTAATTTTCAAGAAATTTTCAGCAAAACCGATTAAATTTTCAAATATGCTCATCAACTTATTTACACATTCTGGTGATGAATCTTGTAATGCTTCTTCAAAAAGGAATTGAAGTTCATCATGGCAAGTTAACCATCTTTTTAGTGTTTCCTCCAAATCAGTCACAAATTGGTCAGCAATCTCCGACCTTATAATTTTTAGTATGCTTGGTAAATCTTTGAGCTCTGAAAGTAGGGTAAAAAATAGTTCTTTGATTTTTGGGAAAACAAAAGCTACGTTGCTCCCAACATTATATCTCACAAAGTCCAGGTCTATATTTTCGAGTTTTATAGTATCAAGCCTTATTTCTTTACCAAGGATATCATGATATTTATCTATTCCAAGCGAATTGGTTAGGCTATGAAAAAAATCAAACCATAGGGTATTGGCTTTTAAGTATTCATCGACATAAGATACGAATCGCGATAAAGATATGGTTGACCATTGAATTACCTCGACGAATTGATACGATTTGTATTCTTTAAATTCTTTCTCGGTTTGTTTTGAGAAACCATCGTCTACAGAGTAAATATCCTTTGAATAATCTGCAATTAATCTGAAATATTTCTTTAACAAGTTCCTTAAATTATCTATCTCATTGAGCAAACCAGTTCCCAATATGTGAAAAATGGAAAACAAGCTTAACTTTTTTTCGCCCAAAAAT
>DXJA01000131.1 GCA_019056875.1 Candidatus Jordarchaeum madagascarense | reverse complement strand
TTAGTCTTTTTTTCCAAGAACTTTTTCTAACTAAGAATTGAACCCTAGCCGAAGCATCATGGAAATATTCATATTCAGGCATACTCGATAAAGGTCTGATTAGAAGGATAGGTATAGAAAAGGCTAGACTCATTATAATCGCTATTGCACCAGTATAAAACAAACCAAAGTAGAGTGGATAATTTACCGGAATAGTAAGAAGAGATTCGTATCCTAAAGCCAGAGCGGGTAAAGGAAATGAGTCTATGTATAAAATTTTTATATAAATTCCCATAGGCGAGAACCTTACAAGTACTGGATACAAAAATATTAAAGGACCAGTACTTAATAGCGTCCCATATGTGAAGCCGGAAGCAGCAAGAACTCCTAACAGGAAAAGTATAATAAATCCCAGCAAATATGTCACAATTTTCGTTTTCACTTTACAAACCTTCATTCAAATTAATAGAAAAAAAGGAAATGGATTACACATCAACATCTTCTACCCTAGAATACTAACTTCTCTTTGAATTATTTGAGTGAATCTATTATGAAAAAAATATACGATAATTAGTGGGATTGCGGCGCAAATTAGCAAGACACTCCTTTGCATAATGCTTATATAAATTATCTGAAACCACCCCAAAACTGTAAACAGCAATATTAAATAGAAAAATATCCAAGAGAACATAGTAAAGAGTATTATTATTTTGCCCTTCCAAGAACCCTTAACCATCACAAGGTTAAGCCCCTTTTTCGCGTCCTTGTAGTACTCGTAGTCTTTAACGCGTATTAAAAAATCAACTGGAGCGTAGGACGCAATAAGCGCACCCCCAGCAAGAGTAGCTGAGCAAATAGTGGCAAAAAGCACCCAGTAAAGTGTGGGATTAACAATAGCAACTAAAAGGGGGTCATACCCGAAGAAAATGGGAACTACCTTCAATGAATCTATGGAAACCGATAAAACCGTGAACCCAATTGCAGAATAAGTTATTACTGCAGGAGTTACAGTTATCATAAGCCAAGAACCCCACAAAATGTTGTAATATATAAAAGAACCAAACGCAATAGTCATTAAGAAAATCCACACAACAATAACAACCCTAGAAACTGTTTTTGTTCTCATATAACCAAAACCTCCTAATTTGATAATAAAAAAGGAAAGGTTTTTGTTAGTCCTTCCTTCGCTAAGTTGGGGGTGTCCCGCCGGGAATCCCACCTATCCACACCCAAGTGTCCCAACACCCAACACCATTAGCAATTGCAGTATACAGGAATTGGAAATCATATGCTTTTATAGGGTCAATGGGAAGGGGCTTGTCATAAAAGGGAGGCGTTGCACTAATCACGCCACCAGTCGCAGTTACGTAATACCAAGCCTGGGTTGGAACTACATCAGGAACCGGTGGATAATACCAAATTGCACCGGTAGGTGGACTTACCGGGTAGTGAGTGTACTCGTAGAACCTGAATCCCCACACTGGATCTACAGAGTCATTTATCGTCATTGCTAAAGCAATTTTTGTTAGCAAGTCGTATGCTACTTTTGACAATACAGCTGTAAACGTACCATAAATAGCACCTGCAACTGCAACTCCGACTGCAATTAGTTTAGATATTACAGGCTCGGGAATCGCAATATAAGTTAATAAAACCGTAACAATAGCACCAAATCCACTAATCAAAGCTGCAATGATTGAATAATTTGGATTTGCAACTCTCTGTACCATATCAGCGTACCAAAGGTCAGCTTCCAAGTATGTGAAGTGGGTGTATGCGAATACGTCGTGTCCGTACCATATGGGGACAAGTGCGAACCACCACCATTGCCAGGACCATATCCAGCAGATGAGTGGGGTTTTGCTGATTCTTATGTAGGGGTCGCTGATTACTGTTCCGTCGCTGCTGTACACTGTTATTTTTAACACGCTCTGGGTGGTTCCGTTTATTTCCATAGCGTACTCCCTGTACACCGATGTCACTTCTGTTCCATTGACTATTTTAACAGTGCTCCATTCTCGTACTATTTCACCCTGCTCTACGATCATGTTTATGTTTTGGAATTCTGCTTCTATATCAAGTTGTCTTTCTTGTTCTTGGAGTCTGTTTTTCTGTGATAGTAGTCTGTCATACTCTGCGAAGAGTTTCGCTTGCTTCGGGTTTTCTCTCAGAAATGAGAAGAACAATTGGGCTACCGTTTCGTTGCTGGGGTTATTCATCATAGTTAGGATAATAGTTGAATTCTTCATCAGCCATTGGTTGAAGTCTAGACTCAGGCTTTTCGTAGCCTCTTCCATTTTCATGTCGATCATCGACATGGGTGATATTACCTGTCCTTGTTTAGAATATTCTTCTAGGGTATTTATTTCATTTATCTGTTTTTGATTTGCGACAAGTATTAGCGGACTAATGTTATCTGAGACTTGGACATTTGAGAACAAACCTATAATACCCACACCTAAGCTGAGAAAAAGGACCACAAAACAAATATAGATGACTGCTTTGAAAGTTCTTCCTTGCACCCTTAACTCCTCCTTCTTTAAATAATTGTGTAATTTACCAATCTTTACGCGAAACTTGTATATATATATATATCGGAAATCCAGAGTAAGCATGATGTAATAAGTACGTTTTTTATGGGCTGGGTGGCGTGTTTTCGGTGTAGAGGATTTCCCTCTTCGACCTGAGGAAGATTCTCGCCTCACCCTTCGGGGAACAGTGGGCGGATACTTTGCCACCGTTAACCGGGAGGATACGAAGAGTTTTCAGGCTCTTTTTTCCGCTGCTGTTGGTGTACCTAACCCTGAGGGGATAGAGGGGTGTGCATATTTTGGTCTGTTTGGTGTGCTGAAGATGTTGAGGCAGAGGATGGCTTCAATTCTTAGGAAGGAGATATGTAAAAGGGGGGAAGAGAGTGAGGGACACCGCTTATTTCGACGCTACTTTCTTAGCGGGAATAGTAGTGATAGTGTATCTGGTGATACTTCTCATGTTCGGAAATAATGGTAATTGTGTACCTGATGAGCGACGTTAAATAGGAGTTTGAATGAAAAGTATTCATCTGCAATTTTTTATCTCGAAATGTTAACTAGTCTCCAGCTTTTAATCCCTCTTTTGATTTTAGTAATCAAACGTGGTTTTGATGTTTGTGTCCTCTGGTGGCTTGTGCTGTCCTTAGGTATGCATCTTTTAGGTAAGTTGACGGTTAACTTGGGTATTGGCTTATCTTTAAGAGTTAAAAAATCCATTCATTTTTTATTTTTTGTTTTGCGTTTTTGGGATCAATTTTTCCCATTAATATTTTAATAATAGTTGGGGGAACAGCTAATATGTTTGTGGGATTTATCTTTAAATTTTGATTGGTGGTAAAAGGTTGATTTTCTAATGTTTTTCGAAATCTTAATTACGTGTTATTTACAATTATTCAGAGTAATGTTTTTGTTTTGGAGGTTTGTGTGTTTTGAAGAGTATTCCTGTTCAAGCTCCTATGTATCCAGAGCCGCCATATAAGTACCCCGGTGCTCGGGGCATTTTGATTATCTATGAGACGGAGCCGAGTAGTATTAAGAAGGTTTTGCCGGATGTTCTTGAGGTCGGGGACATGCCTCTGGCTTTTCTGGGCATTATGGAGTATCCGAAGTGTGAACCCCTCGGACCTTACAATGAGGCTTACCTCATGGTGCAGGCCAAGTGCGGCGATGTGAGTGCTTGGTTTAATCCTTTCATGTGGGTAACCACAGAGGAAGCATTGGTCGCGGGACGGGAGATATGGGGTTTCCCAAAAAAGATGGCGGATATCAAACTAGTGCAGAAAGAGGAAAAAGTTATCGGAACGGTTGAACGCAAAGGCATCAAATTTATTGAAGCCGTTGTGGAACCTAGCGGGCCTCTTGAGATGCCATTTGAAGCCACAATTATGACTTTTAAGCAGATGCTCAAGGGAGACGGCTCCGGCTTAGAGGTAAAGAAAGTTCTTTTGACTACAAATCCGCTGGAAATGAAAAAAATGATGGGTGGTGAGGGAAAAATCAAATTCAAGAAATCAAGAGAGGATCCGGTTGATCTTCTGGAGCCCACAAAGTTAGCGGCTAGTGTCTACGTGGAATACGATATGACTCTCCCCTATGGAAAAATTATCAAAAAAGTAGTTTAAGTTGTTTTGCTATCTTCTCTTTTCTTTTTTGCTTTATTTTGTTTTAGATGGTGATTTGTCGATCTCTTTTTTAATTTGATGGATTTCTTTTTCTTCTGATTCTTCCACCTCACCATTAGCTGTATGCTTATGATGGGGGTAGGTGTTTATTTCCTTGTGATGAGGTGCATTATCAAATCTGAAGAGAAAGGCGTTTTCTGGGGAGATATAATTATATGAATAGGACAACTTTCTGAGAGTGTCGTCAACATATTCCCTTATTTCTAGTTGAGATTTATCAATAAACGTGATTCTAAGCCTTAAGTAACCTCCACCTCGTCTTGGTATTATTCTTTTAATAACACGGACTAATGCCACATTCCGATTTCCCTTTAGAAACAGTAAAATATGATCAAAATATTCTTTAATGCTCACTTGAGCAGTTCCCCCAGTACCCTACCCTCGTTGATGAGTTCTTGTAAGATTTCTGTAGCTGCTTTCCATTCCACGTAGTCAGAGTCGCTCTCATCTGGTAATTCCCCGTTCTCGAACTTTTTCTTAAATTCCTCCCAGCCAAATCCATACTTTTTCTCCAATGATTTAATAATTCCTTTTAAATCATTAGTTTGCTCTTCTATTTCAACGAGCCTACTCCTAATATTTTTCATCAAAATCTCCATTACGTACTCTGGCTCATCTACACCAGTAATTTTTATTTTCGCCACTCAAACACCCCTTTGCGGTTACATAATTTAAAACACAATCGTGCACTAATTTAAAATAGAAAATTAGAATTAAAAAGTTACTTGATAGTAAAATATTT
>DXJA01000130.1 GCA_019056875.1 Candidatus Jordarchaeum madagascarense | reverse complement strand
GGCTTGGATTGTTTCATTTCAATCGCCGTTTAACCAATTAAGAAACATCCAAGTCTACTTAATTTTGCTACTGCACACTAATTTTTTTAGAGAAAAAAATTTATTATACTAAATTGTAAAAAGTTTTGTTTCCAGAGGTTTTTATATTGCCTGTTCCGAAAACCAAGCACAGAAGGAAAACCAAAGCCGAACTAGGAATCAAAATAGATTCGGAAGAAACGGATGATGAACTATTAGAGTATTTGGAATTAGAGGAGATGGAAGAAGAATTTGATTTGTAATTCGTGAATATATATGAGCGCCCTTGAGTGGGATATATAAATCCATGTACGATTCAACCTAAAAACTAGGTCGGAAGGATACTTTTTTCTGAAATTCAAGATTTTTGAGGTTGAGATTCCCCTTCTTACTTTATATATGTCGGTTAATATAATATTTGATGAGAACAATTTTTGTTGGTAACAATAAACTTTTATTATCCATTTATACTTCTTTATTTAAGAAAGCGATTCAGATCTCTTTTGAGGTGTATCAGTTTGAAAAGCGGAGTAGGCGACTTGAGTAAAAAGGAATCTTCTAAGGATGATGCTTTCGCAACACTTGAAATTCTTGTGGGCGACGGCACAACAGGGATTTCTATTTACACCGTTGGCGGCGGGAAGACTAACGACGTTGACATGTCAACGGGCTTGGTTTTTGCACTTGAACAGTCTATTAGAGAACATTCTGGTACCGCCAAGGACGTGTTTTTCGGTGGAATTAATTCTTCTGGTGGAATTGGTTGGTGTGTTAAAGAGTTTGAGGTTGCCGGGGGGCCTCGTGAATTTTATATTGGGGCGGCTCTAATCCCTGGTAGTTCTTATTCTCTGGACATTGATACTCTTGAACAGAAGAATAAGGGCAAAAGAGAGTTTTTCGTATTTCTGAAGGATTTTCTATTGCCAACTATAATTAAATACTTGAATGGTTACATCCAGAAATTGGGGGAAAGCGGTGGAGAGGGAACCCTAGATGCACTATTAAGAACGGGCACGCCCGCTTTTAAGCATGGAGAAGTGAACCAGATCGTAAAATCCCCTGATGATCTAAGTGATTATTGGAAGACCTTTTCTGAAGCCTGTAATAAAGCCAGTAAAGAACAAGGTACAATCCTAAGAGCCCTTTCCGTGGATAAAAAAGAATTAGTTGAAAGTAAACGTCTTTGCTCCGAAATGATCTCTGAATATTTGGAAAACTTGTACATGGCTCAAAATACCAAATTAGAAGAGGCAGAATGGAGTATTCAGAAAATATTGGGGCCACTCAAAAGTGGTATCAATAAATCTGAGTCCGGTTTTAAACACATTTCCTTTACGGCGGCTGAGGGGCTTTTCCATATTAATCCCTCATGTTTACTTCTTCTTGGCGATCAAAAAAGCTATTTTAACCTGTTGGACAGAGTATTTAAAGAAAAGACTAGAGAGTGGGGGTCAAAAAGAAAGGACTTTTTGGTCAGAATGAAATATGGACAGAAGTTTCTAGATAGTGTGGGTACCAAGTTCCAATCAATGTCTTACGATGAAATCTCCCAGAAAAGTAAAGAAATCCTAGACTTTCTCGCAGTAAGCATGATGGATAAAATTTTTGAAGAATTCCCAGTAACTGCTTTAACCTACGATTCTAAAAATAAAACGACTTTGAGAAATGAAATGTTAGAGGTTATTCAAGAGGTTATTCCCGCAGTTCAACAGGACACTATGGAAGGACTCTTTGAAAAAATTAGGGATGAAATTTTTGAGATAGACAAGTTTACAAAAGATGTTTTTACCAGAAAGAAAACCGAAACTATGAGAAAAAAGATGGACGAATGGACAAATAAGCTTTACAAAACTCTTCGGGAAAGACTATATCAGAGAAATCCCGTGTTCTCGTTATACCCTGAGCCTTTAGAACAATTCAGAATAAGAATCGCAGATTTTATCAATGAGAAAGCTATTATCTGCCTCAAGGATGATGTAGCCTCAGCGATACTTTTGGCTTTAAAACATCTCGAATCGGAGATTAAAGATCCCGCTGCTGTTGTTTATTTGAATTTTGTAAAAGAGTTAGTTAAAGGATTCGTCGGTAAAGAGCTAAACTCGATATATCCTACATTAGGACATCTTCTAAAAGAGGCAAAGGCTTTGAATAAATTAGATGAAGCCTTTAAAGTAATACTGAAGGATACTGGATACGAGGATGTCAAGATTCTGGAAAATGTTAGCAATGAAATTAAGGATGCAATCGGCACCGAAATTTCAATAAAAAGCAACGCAGAGAAAGCCAATGAGGCTAGATTAATTTTACGAGAAACGATAAGAAAAATGCTAACTGGGGGCGAGGGAATTGGTGGAATCGTTTTGGGTGATGAAATTTGAAAATACCTATCCCTGCGGTTAAATTATACCAGAATTATCAAAAAGTCATCGGAGAATTAAATTACGCTTGGACCACTTTTCACTTAATCGAAGCCTTGATAAAAGAAATGCAAAGCATTAACGTTATTAGTTGTAAAGGACTGAAAAATGAAGTCACAAAAATTTATGAAGATTTACTCAGCATTTTAGGCTCTATAAAAAAATCTCAAGACGCTAAGGAATTAAAGAAAACTCTAAAAGGACTGGAAAAACTCGAAAAGAAACTAGATGTTGAAAAAAATTCTTTTGATTCCATAAACAAATTAAAGAAGTATGTTGAGCAGAGAAAAAGTTGGGTCTGGAACAAAATTATTGGCGAAGAACAAAAAAAGCCGAATTATAATTTCAGTGAAACCATTGCTAATTTTAGATTAATCCCTCAAATTAGTACAATACTGGGTATGGGTCTTAAGGATGCATACCAAAGCATTTCCGATATATCCAAGATTGAAAAGGAAACAATGGAAAAAATCATTGACTTCGTAAAACAGGAAAATCCCGAAATCGAAGACCGGTTGAAGGAATTTGAGAAACAGCTTGAGACATTCCAGGAACTCACGCAAAAATTAGAAAAAATCTCTAAGAATGGTAAAAAATTGGAAAAAATTCTTGAAACTCCACATCCCCTCTTTCAGGAGGAAAAAATTATTCTGGAGGAGGTTTGTCAGGAGTTTCCCCTTGATTCTTTCTTCAAGAGCTATGATGATTTGATGAAGACTTACATTGATCTCGCGTTCTGGGAGAATGATATTCCCGCGGTGATAAGACTGGTAAATGACTTTGTGAAACAATCTTTTGGAAATAAAATTCCATCGAAGAATATGGTTGATAAACTAGTAGGCGCCCTAAAGCGGAAAGATGAAGAATTTGATGTGGAGAGTACTGCAAAGCTGATTTTGGAGGGTTATATGGCTAAATTTAACCAGTTTTGGCAGATACAACTGATGGGCGTAGAATTAGCAGTACTCGCCCCGGAAATTTGGAAGAAGTATAGAAAGATGAGTAGCAGGGTAAACGAATATGAGGCGATGAAACTGGATATCAATAATATTGAAAAAGACCTTCCACAATTTGTTATCGAAGACGGGATGCCTGTGATGGAACTGGGACCAATCAATAGGATGTTTTTTGGAGAAAGAATCGGGTCCGTTGCTGAGTGTTTCGGAGAGGAAATTTTTCTGAAGTTTACCGAGAAGAAAGATGATAATGTTGAAGTAAAACTCGCCTTCCCCTGGCTTAAAAATTCGAAACCCAGTTCAAAATTCTTGAGATCATGGATTAGAGCCTATACTTGGAATAAATTTATGGAAGAAAATAAGGAAAAATACTCTGCTTATCAGAAAATCATGGGCTTATACGGTTCGGGGGCGGAGGAGGAGTTCAAGAGATTTATAGAGTATCTCAGAGAGGTCATCCACGAAGGAAGGTGATTAAGTACTTTTCATACCCAATATTTTCCTAATAATTTTTTCCAGCTCTTTTCTGCCCAGAATTCCCACAATTTCGCCAATTTTTCGTTTCTCGTCTATGATGTACACGGTAGGAAGTTCCTTGATTCTGTTCTTGAAAGCCTCTTTTATTTTGCCGGTGAATTTCATTCTCACAATAGCCTCTTTCTCGCAAACCTTTAAGTTGTCAATTGTTTCAACAAAATCCTTTTCAAATTCAATGCAATATGGAGCACTCGATGTGAAGAATAGGAACGTTAGTTTTCTCTGAATCTGTTCAAAGCTAAGAAGATTGTAGATACACTCTCTACAGATATCCTGTGGATCAAATAGACTGGTAGCTAATTTGTACAACTCACTAAAAATTTCTGCAGAAACCACTTTTCCTCTTATCTTAATCGGTGAACCCGTAGAGCCGCAACAAATAAGTCCAGAACTGTCGGCATAAACAATATCGTGACATACATCACTCTCATTAGTAGGCAAATCGATTTCAAAATTTATTGGTATCATTGTTGGCACCGGGTGAAGTTCATCACCGCAAAGACAGAAATATTCTTCCTTGTCCCTGAACAAACAAGGACAGATTGGAAAAACACTCTTTACCGATTTTCCTTCACCCATAGAGTAAGCCTCACTATGCTCTAGAAAATGATTATAACCTGTTTTTGTTATCTTTTTTGAAGAATTAAATATAAAAGATTTCTGAGAAACCTCTTCCCCAAAATTTAATGTACTTTACTGGGAGAAAGGGCAATTTTCGCATTTTTATTTATGATCTTGAGCAAAAAAATAAAATATCAAATTAAAATATTAAATAAATAAAAAACAAAAAACATAATTAGAACTAAAAACAAAATAGCTAACAATAAAGGATTAGAGTGTGATAACTTGTCGGAAAAAGCAAGTGATCAACTAATAAAATTTCTATCAAAAAAAGGCGACTACTACGTGGAACTTGCACAACAACATCTGCATGATAATGAACCCGATAAAGCCAAAGAACTGCTGGAGGGAGCGATTAGCTACTACACCAAGGCAGGGCTAAAAGAAAAAATTGAAGAAACACGCAAAAGGATAACTTCAATATCAAAATAATCCCAAAAGCAGAAACAAGCTTTTACTCATCTAAACTCTTAGATTACGACGAATCAAAGCACTTTAAACAAACCATTGATTCAAAATTATGAGACTATTATCATAATCCAATACCATCAATTTCGGTTCCACACGCGGAGCACTTGGAATCTTTAATTTTTTTCTCCAAAACGGTGAAACCATATCTGCGAATCAACAGTTCTCCACACTTGTAACAATATGTATTTCCACCCTCAGTTCCGGGTATGTTGCCTTCATAAACGTATCTCAAACCCTCTTCCAATCCGATTTTCCGCGCCCTTTCCAGAGTTTCTACCGGTGTCGGCGGTTTATTCGTCAACTTATAAGTGGGATAGAAAGCCGTCACATGCCAAGGAGTCTCTTCACCCAAACTTTTAATGAACCTCGCTATTTGTCTCAGCTCATCCTCAGAATCGTTGAGGTCCGGAATTATGAGCGTTGTTATCTCAATCCAAATCCCTAACTCCTTATACAACCTGATGGATTTGAGCAAAGGCTCCAATCTAGCACCGCATATTTTGCGGTAAAACTCCTCAGTAAAGGCCTTAAGATCAATGTTTGCAGCGTCCAAATAGGGGGCTATGGTTCTCAGGGGTTCCTCGCCAATGTAGCCATTCGTCACGAAGATGTTTTTCAGTCCCTCTTCCTTTGCAAGTTTCGCGATATCGTATGCGTATTCGAAAAATATTGTTGGTTCAGTATATGTGTAGGAGATACTCTTGCATCCTTGTGCCAAGGCGTCTCTCACAATTTCGCTTGGACTAAAACTTTCCCCCACTATGGCATGTCCCTCTCTGGGCATCTGAGAGATTTCATAATTCTGGCAGTGTTCACATCTAAAGTTGCATCCGACTGTGGCGATAGAATACGTATCGGTTCCGGGAAGGAAATGGTAGAGCGGCTTCTTTTCAACCGGATCAATATTTATGGATACTAACTTCCCATATACCAACGTGTACAATGTACCTTCCTTATTCTCTCTCACGCCGCATATTCCCGTCTTTCCGTCAACAATAACACACTCATGTCGACAAAGGTAGCATTTCACCTTATTATCATCCAACTTTTGGTAAAACATAGCCTCCCGCATATCAAACCCATCCAACTGTACTATCACTATTTACATTAACTTAAGGGTATCTCAAATATTTTAGAACCGTAATCAGGTAGGTTCCACAATTATCCTAAAGAATTCTAGGCATAAAAATATAATGAGCGAAAAGTTAAATTATAAAACCCCACTGTTCTGAAGAAGAAAATCGGTATAGGTGAGGCTAGTGCACTCAAATAGGAGCCTGGAGAACTTCTTTAGTCCCAAATCTGTGGCGATAATAGGGGCCAGTGAAAAACTCAGATTCGGGACCTTTGTAACAAAAAATATTCTTTCACGCACGGATATGAGCGGCTATCCGGTTCACATTAACGCTGATAAGATAATGGATGTGAAGGCTTACAGATCTGTGAAAGATATCCCGGAAACTGTGGATTTAGCGATTTTTATAATTCCGAGCGAAGCCGCTCCGAATGCAATGAGAGACTGTGCCCAGAAAGGAGTAAAACATGTGATTATTCTTTCCGCGGGCTTCTCCGAAGTAGACATGGCTGGTAAACGGAGACAGGAGGAAGTGGTGGAAATAGCCGAGAAGAACGGAATACGGGTCATAGGTCCGAATTGTGTCGGTGTAACAAATCTGTCAAACCGGTTCACCACCGCGGAGATTGATATTAATAGTTTAACGGAGGGAAACGTGGCATTCATAGCTCAGTCAGGGATATTTGGAACCGTAATAATAGACTGGGCTGCTGCAAATCAATTTGGATTAAGCAAAGTAATAACTCTAGGTAACAAGTGTGATGTTGACGAAATAGACATGCTAAACTATTTGGAAAAGGACGACAAAACAAAGGTCATCTGTCTATACCTTGAGGGAATCAAAGAAGGTAGAGGGAGGCAATTTATCGAAACCTTCAAACGGGTAACCAGAAAAAAACCAGTCCTAGTTCTCAAGAGCGGAAGAACCGCAGCCGGCGCCAGAGCGGTAAAGAGCCACACCGGAAGCCTCGCCGGTGACGATAGAATATTCGACGCCGTAATAAAACAGACCGGAGCCACAAGGGTGGACAGCGTCGAAGAACTCCTAGACCTCGCAAAAATCCTGGCAGCCCAACCTCTACCAAAATCGGAGGGAGTCGCAATCATAACGAACTCTGGTTCACTGGCAGCCATGACCTGCGACGAACTGGAAAAACAAGGAATCAAACTAGCCCAATTCGAGCCCCAAACAACAGAAAAGATGAAAAAAGTCGCACCCTACTGGACATCCATTAAAAACCCGGTCGACATCGGCCCCGCCATGCTGCAAGTCGGATCTCAGGTACTTGAAGCGGTTCTCGAGGACAAAAACATAGGATGCCTATTTGTAATATCCTCACCGCCCGGAATTTTGGTTAAGCCTCAGGGTCTGGGTTTAGATTTGGTGCCCTTCTACCAGGTTTACAAAAGAATAATGGATAAACATCCTGAAAAAACTATAATCCTTTCAACCTTCGGGGATCACGACATAGTTAGGGCAGCCATGGAAGTCTTCGACAAGTCAGGAATCCCAGTAATCAATTCTGTTCAAAATGCCGCTCGAGCTATTGCAAACCTTTACCGATACAAAAAATATTTGGAGAAGAGTAACAATCATTAAGGACGCTAATCAATAATAGTTTAAATTTGTTTAAAAAATAAGATTCAATTTGTGGGAGAGTTTGGGATGGTTAACAAAGCAATTGTTATGAATCCTGAAGACAATGTAGCAACTGTTATTGATGACATCGAACCGGGAACAAGTATCTCCATTACAGTAGGAGGAAAAACCAAGGAGATTAAGGTGAAGCAGAAGATTCCCTTCGGTCACAAGTTTGCCATATCCCAAATATCGAAAGGAGACAGAGTAACCAAATACGGTGAAGTTATAGGATTAGCCACCCAATCAATAGCGGAAGGGGAACACGTACATGTTCACAACGTTGAGAGCGTTTACTCTATGGAGATCGTGCAGGAAAGGAGGGAAAAGAAATGAGCTTCCAAGGATTTAGAAGAGACGATGGAACGGTGGGAACAAGAAACCACATCCTAGTAGTTTCAACCGTAGTTTGCGCCAACCAAGTCGCAAGAGACGCTGCCAACAGCTTTGAAGACACCCGCTATATTACCCATCCAATGGGGTGCGGACACTTAGGGGCAGATTTTATGCGAGTACTGTCAACCCTGGCTGGTTTTGGAAGAAACCCCAACGTTGCAGCCGCCCTAGTCGTAGGATTGGGCTGCGAGAACATGCAAGCCAAACTCGTAGCCGACGAAATCGCCAAATCCCAGAAACCAGTACAGTACATAACCATTCAAGAAGAGGGAGGAACCATTAAAGCAACCAAGAGAGGCATCGAAATACTAAAAGACTTAGCCAAAGAAGCCTCCCAATTTGAAAGAGAAAAATGCGACCTAAGCGAACTAATTCTCGGCTTAGAGTGTGGAGGCTCCGACGCAACCTCCGGGCTCGTAGGAAACCCAGCAGTAGGTGTAGCCGCAGACGCGGTTGTAAATGCTGGGGGAACCGTTATCCTGCCGGAAGCGACCGAGTGGATCGGTGCCGAACACCTGCTTGCAAAAAGAGCGGTAAACGAGGAGATTGGAAAGAAGATCTACGCAGCGGTAGACAAGTACATTTCCAAGGTTCTCTCTCTGGGCATCGATATTAGGGGTTCCCAACCAACGCCTGGGAATATTGAAGGGGGGATAACAACCATAGAAGAAAAATCGCTGGGAACGATTTGCAAGGCGGGTAACTCGCCGGTACAGGGCTTATTAGACTATGCGGAAAAACCTCCCGGTAGAGGATTGTATCTAATGGATGAACCGGGATTGGACATTGAATCAATAACCGGCCTCATAGCAGCAGGCTCGCAACTTATAACTTTTACCACGGGCCTCGGCACACCCACGGGAAGCCCTATAGCTCCGGTAATAAAAGTGACCGGTAACCATCGTACCTTCGAGAATATGAATGACAACATCGATATGGATGTGAACACCATACTGGAGGGCAAAGAAACCCTGCAAAAAGCGGGAGAAAGAGTTCTTAAAGAAATTTTGGAAGTAGCCTCTGGAAAAATGACCAAAGCAGAAATACTCAAGAATCGGGAGTTCGCCATTTACAGAGCCTGGCAATACATGGTTTAGACAAAAAAGTTTCCTGTAAAAAAAGGGAAATAAAAAAATTGTGGGGAAAACGGGTTGAGCGTTCTATAAGCCAATTTCTCTGAATAGTTCTCTCTGGGCGAGGAATCTCATAATTTCGGAGCTTCCGGCGCTTATTTGTCCAATTTTTGCATCTCTTAAATATCTCTCGACGGGATATTCCTTTGTGTAACCTATTCCTCCTAGTATTTGCATAGCTTCCAAACAGACTTTTACCGCCCTGTCTGCTGTGAAGAATTTTGCGATTGCCGCTTCCTTCGTGGCTCTATGGTCTGCGTCTATCATTCTCGCCGCTCGGAAATCCAATAGTCTTGAAGCCTCCAGGTCGGCATACATTTCAGACAGTTTGAAGCTGATCCCTTCGAATTCTCTTATGGCTCTTCTAAACTGCATTCTCTCGGCGGCGTACTTTAGGGCTACTTCGAATGCGGATCTTGCTATTCCCATGTACTGGCTGGTTGCGAAAACTCTCTCACCATCCAAACCACTCATTAGAATATTGAAGCCCTTGTTTTCCTCGCCTAGTAGGCAGATTTCAGGAACCCAGCAATCATGAAAGGCCAGATGAGAGTTTTTCGACCCCCGCCTCCCCATCAGTTCATAGTCTTTCACTACTTCATATCCTTCAGTGTCCGTGGGAAATATAAAAGCGCTTATTCCTTGGTTAGCCTTAACATTGGGATTGGTTATCACATACAGTAAAAGAAAGTTCGCCTTGCTTCCGTTAGTTATGAAACGTTTCTCTCCATTGACGACGTATCCGTCCCCGCTTCTCTTGGCACTGCACCGCATTCCACCCACAACATCACAGCCCGCCCCGGGCTCGGTCATGGCTATTGCACCAAGGTTTTCTCCGTACATTATTGGTTTCAGGAACTTCTCATGCTGTTCCTGTGTTCCGAACTTTATGATGGGCATAGCGTAGAGGGCCGCCGAAGCTCCATAAGTTACGGCTGTGGCATAGCTGATGGCTGTTAGTTCTTCACCGATTATTGTGCGATAAACCAGTCCTTTTCCGCCGCCTCCTATCTTCTCTGGAAAAGCTAGGCTGAAGTACCCTTCTTTTCCCATCTTTTTTAGTATCTCATGGATTAGCTCAAAATTTTCTTCCCGATCTATTCTGTCAGCTACCGGTTCAACTTCTCTTTTTACAAATTTTCTGAATTCCTGTCTAAACTTGTTCTCCTCTTCGGTGTACAGAAACAGGCTTCCCTCGAAGGTGCTGTAACCGAAATTCACATTTAGTTCTTCAAAAGATATGTGACCCTCTCTGGGCATTGACACCACCTCTGAAACAAATCCTTTGCAAACTCAACTCATTTTTTTCCAGAATCAAAATATTTCTTTCCCCTTCCAGAAGATTGAAGATGTATAAAAGACTTACCATTCTTTTTCTAAAAGATTAGTAGCTTGTGTGAAGAAACCCTTAGAGGTTTATTGATGGAGCCTTGTTTACTTTTTTTCAGTTCGATGTCTAATTGTCCAGAATGCTTAAGGATTTACTAAATACTTTGGTTTTTCACCCCCTAATGCCTGTCCAAGGTTTTGCACAGCCGTGAAAAACATGTTCATTCTGGTTTCTGTTGTCGCACTTCCTATGTGAGGCGTTAAGACCACATTTTCCAGCTTTAAAAGAGGGTCTTCACAGGGAACGGGTTCCTCCTCGTACACGTCCAAAGCAGCGCCCCTGATTTTTTTGTTGACCAGTGTCTGGTATAGGGCTTTTTGATCTATTATTTGTCCTCTGGAAGTGTTTATGAGGCACGCTGTGGGTTTCATTTTTTCTAACTCTTTTGTGCCTATCATGTGTCTGGTTTGCGGTGTTAGGGGGGTGTGCAGTGAAACAAAATCGGAGGAGGATAACAACTCATCCAGAGGAACGTATCTTACTCCCAAATCCTCTTCTTTTTTCGAATCACGCTCCGGGTCATAGTAAATTACGCTCATTTCGAAACACTTTGCTCTTTTAGCCACTTCGCCCCCAATTCTCCCGGGTCCAACTATGCCAAGTGTTTTTCCAGTAAGATCTGTTCCTAGCTCAATTACTGGAACCGGGTCTTTCCACTCTCCCGACCTAACGTATCTATCCGCCGAACTGATACCTCGGGACAGGGCCAGAATCAGAGCGAGGGTGAGTTCCGCCACAGCCTTTTGCAGAATGGGGGTGAAGGTGACAGGAATTCCCCTCTTTGATGTAGCTTCAATGTCAACATTCTCAAAGCCGACGCCGATAATTGATATTACCTCAAGCTTCTCTGCCGCATTAATAAGCTGGGCATCTATTATACTCTGAGGCTGAACTAAGAGCCCCTGAGCATCTCTCACTTCGCTCAATAACTTCTCTCTATCATCAGGCATGTAAACATGATTCACCTCAATGTTTGCAATACTCTTCACAACACTTTTCAGAATACCGAGAGCCGTTTCGGGTACCGTACGGGTTACAAGAACCTTTTTCAATTGGAATCCTCCCAGAAACCTTTATTCTTCCCAATTTTTGAAATCCAGCATTTGAATCCGAGACTTCTACCTATAAAATAACTTTCTATTTAACAATTTGGCTATTAGACTTATTATATTAATATATAAAGGTTAACTAAAAATCCCACTAAAAGGGCTTTTAGGGGAATATTCGGGTATAGATTGCTTTTTATAAAATTGGGGGGTGCAAATAATATATAAAAAATGGTATGGTTTTTGAATATTTTTTGCGCGCTGGTTTTTTGAATGCTCAAAAATATATGCCAAAGAAAGCATTATAAACCCCCAAAATGTAAAATAAG
>DXJA01000129.1 GCA_019056875.1 Candidatus Jordarchaeum madagascarense | reverse complement strand
TTAAAAAAATATGAAAAACTATTGAAAATTTAATATTATTGGGAGGCCAATATTTTGAAAAAAAGTTTTAAAATACAAATTGGTGAAGATTTTAAGCCTGCTCCACAATTTAGAAAACTTTACTACGCTTATTTAGTGATAATTTTTTGTTTTTTGTTTTTACCATGGTACTTTCCATTACTGCTTCTAGGTCCACTCATAATTACCGGTATCCTTGTCTATTCGATATTTATTCTGCCCATACTGGTTTTCGTTGTGTACTGGATTAGGAAATATTACAATACCATTTTTTACAAGCTTACTGATACTGAAATAGTTTGGAGAAGAGGAGTCTGGTTCAAAAACACGGGAATCGTGCCTTACAACAGAATAACCAACATTGATATTGGCCAAGGCCCTATCTCCAGAAGACTGAGAATAGCAGCGCTCAAAATCCAAACCGCGGGCTACACCGGTAAAGCCGGTGCCGAAATAAAATTGAACGGAATAGAACAGTTTGAAGAACTAAGAGAGGTAATAATGAAATTTGTTAGAGGCAAGAAACCATTAGCCGTAGAAACCTATGAAGAAGACACCAACATGAAAATTCTCAATGAATTAAGGAAAATCAGAAAGCTACTAGAAAAATCCCAGCAAAAGTAAAAGTCTTATTATTTTGAATATAGGTTAAATAATGGGAGTTCAGTGTGGTAGAATTATGCTAAAAGCGATTCTATTTTATATTTCTGAGTAGTTCTTTCAGTTGCTGGTGTACTTTTTCTTGTTTAGCCCTTTTATTCAGATATTCAAAGTCAAGTTTTTCTAAAAGATTTATTATTATAGATGTCGCGTCTTCAATGTCTTGGGGGGAGCCGTAGATGAGCTTGGCAATGATTGTGTCCTCTGGTGATGCCACCCAAACATCCAAGTCTAAAAGCTTTGCCTTTCTATGATGTTCCAGTGCCATCGAATCGAGACGGGTATACACTCCTTTTGCATCCACCCTAAGCGGGGACTTGGTGTCAAATACTGAGAAATGGCTTCTCTCATTCAGAGATGATATGATTTCATGTTCCAATATGTCTAGATCGTGTCTTCTGAAAGCGGAAACCAGCCTCGCCACCGAAGCTGTATCGGAGGACTGAAGATTAATTACAACATCTACGTCAACAGTTGATCTAAGCCTACCATGAACTATCGCCGCTAGACCGCCGACAATAACATAATCCAGTCCTGCCTCATTAAGCGCCAGGACGGTTCTACTCACAAAGCTCTCAAAGCTCATCCCGGTCACGCTCAGATAAATTACGTCTAAGAATCTTTACAAGTTCATCGTAGCTATTGCTTGGGTGCTCCTTTTTTAGACGTCCAAGCTGAACCTTAATAAGGAAATCGGTGAGCCAGCCAGCCACCCTAACTGGATCCACCCCTAACTCCTTCATTCTCTTTACATCCATTCTAATCTTCCTAAGTCGGTGCTCATCAGGAACCCACATTCCACAAACTCCCTATCGAATAATCCTACCAAAATAGTTCATCCAACGCTTTTATAAGTTTCAATACCACATGCTCGGCACTACTCGGGCATAATAATGGTTTTTAACCTTTTTATTCGCTTTTTGTACCTCCATCCATTATGTTAACGTCAATTTTATTAAACCTCTTGAATGGATACTTTACAATGTTTCCATAAATTTTGAACTTAAGAAAGATAATCTATGACAAACTCAAAAGAGGAAGTTATTTCCGTTACAAGAATTCGGTCGTTGCAACCTTTCGCTGGCCGTGGACGAACTGACGGACAGGTTCATCAAAGAACTAGGAAACAAGAAGATTAGGAGCTAAATGTTCCAAGTGTAATTACACCTATGCTCCAATGAGGAATATTTGTGGTAGATGCTGGAGGAAGATAGATGCTCGGGTTAATGTGAGTAACAGGGGCACTGTTAAGGCTTTCACTTAGTAAAGTGGTGAATAAGGGTAGTTAAGTTTTTGAGATTAGATCCTGTGCAGCAGGGTTGGCTGAAGGAAGGAGAAATACTCATTGGTGTTTGTCAATTTCGATGGAACCAATTCAAAATTCGTAATGATTCTAATGGATGCGAAACCAGAGGAAGTACACATCAGAATCAGCTCTCTCCCCTTTTTATTGAACTACTATCTGAACTAAACATTGCAAAAAATATATTGAATATTTTTTAGCTTTGGAACACTGCTTCATAATTTTTTCCGAATAATGATGTTGAAGATGAAGAATAAATTACAGTAAAGCCATTTTTCTCAATAAATGAGTTTAAATCGTCTAGCGTTGTGATACCGTAATTTTTCGATAAAAATTTCCATATCTTAGCCGACCATCTGGGAAAAAGAAGATCCCAGTAAACGAAATAGCCCTTCGGTTTTTTTAATACCCTCTTTATTTCTTCTAGAGCTTCTAACCAGTTAGGTATGTGGTGCATGACTCCAAATGATAATACAATATCAAAATCGTTATCCTTGAAGGGCAACTTTGTCGCATCAGCTTTCAAAAAACGAATATTCGGAACATTCTCAACACTTTCTAGCGCAAGCTCAATCTGATCTGTATCCAAGTCTGTTCCAGTAGTGTTAAGATGATAATTTTC
>DXJA01000128.1 GCA_019056875.1 Candidatus Jordarchaeum madagascarense | reverse complement strand
GCCGGGCTGGGCATAGGACTATTGGTAATCGCAATAATCGCAGCATTCATCCTCAGAAAACAAAAATAAACAAAAAAAATAATCAAACCCAACCCCCTTTTTTTATTTTAGCCTCCCTGTAAGTAAGTCATTTAACTTTTACTATTTTTTCAGGTCACTTCTTTTGCTAGTGGAATTTATTTATTTTGAGTTTAAGGGTGCTTTGCTATTTTCGCTTTGTGTGTACAGATAAAACTTACACTTAATTCATTCGTCGGAATTTATTGTCTTCTAATAATCTGGACTCTAAAGTTTTAATGTCCGTCTCTGGTAACCCGTATTTTTCAAGTTGTTGAATAACTTCGTTAAAATATTCGGTAAATTTATCCAGTTCTGCTGATTCAATTGCTTTCACAATATCATCTATTTCCCAGCCAGATTCCTTTAATAGTTTGTATTTAGTGTCCGCCATCATTTCTGGAGTGGGCTTATGAATAGTAAATGAATCTTTGAGTACAAGAGTTAAGCCATGCTTTTTAAAATTTGGAATGATGCAGAGAGTTTTGGTGCCTCCTTCTAAGATGTGTCTTAACGCTTTTGTCAGGTCGTTTTCTGGTCTTCCCTCGTAAAAGTCGCTCATTATGATATGACTGTCTTTTTAGGTTTTTTTAAGATTAATGTTGAGCAATCATAGTGGGCAATGATTCAAGTTTTAGAAATAATTCTTACGAAGACTTTTCCTAAAGATGCAGAAACTTTAGTGGAAGCAATACCCCTATACAGAGTATTGCTTATGTCAAAATATTTTTATTATTGGATAACATATGCTAATTGATTATTAATAAAAATGAGGATTATATATAATGCCAAAAGTGAATGTAAATCAAATAGAAATTGAATATGAAACAATTGGGGATCCAAATTCGAAACCCTTATTATTAATAGCGGGATTGGGTAGCCAGTTACTTGCTTGGTCGGATGAGTTTTGCGAAAGTCTTGTAAATCATGGCTTTTTTGTTATCAGATTTGATAACAGGGATGTAGGCTTGTCAACAAAATTTAAAAATGCAGGGATGCCAAACTTTGCGGAGATTAATGCTGCCTATGCTCGGGGAGAAATACCTGAAGTTCCCTATACTTTAGAGGACATGGCGGATGATGCTATTGGTGTCTTGGACGCTCTAAATATAGATAGAGCAAACATCTGCGGCGCTTCTATGGGTGGTATGATTGCACAAATTTTAGCGTATAGACATCCCTCTCGAGTGCTATCTCTCACGATAGTTATGAGCACGACTGGAAATCCTGCTTTACCACAAGCGAAGCCAGAAATCATGGCTCAATTCTTTGCACCCGTTCCTTCGGAGCGCGAGGCATATATTGAAGAAATGATCAAGCGAGATCGTCTTGTTCAGGGTACATTTGAGTTTGATGAGGAACAAGGAAGAGAGTATAGAGCAAAAGAATATGATCGAAATTATTATCCTGAAGGAGTAGCGCGTCAATTAGCAGCAATGGCTGTACCGGGTAATATTCAGCCTAAAATCTCCACAATACAAGCGCCTACTCTCGTTATTCATGGAAGGGAAGATCCTTTTAACCCTATTGAGGCAGGTAAAGAAATTGCATCAACGATAACTGGAGCAGAATTATTGATTTTGGACAGAATGGGACATAGTTTGCCTCGTGAAGTCCTACCACAAATAGTAGACGCTATAATTGCCATCAGCAATAAATAACAAAATAAAATATGCGCTGACATAAGTGACAATGACACAGAGTAGCAATGTTGAAAAAATGGTTCCTTTGGGGGTATTCATTTATAAATAAATTAGCATTTTTTTGGAAACTCACATGAAGGTTGTTAAGAGGTGTTATGCCGGGGTTTTGGATGTGAGTGTGGATGCTGCTGAGAAACTTCGGGACATGGTTACCTTGACTCTGCTTTCGCTGCTTGTAGGAGGAGAACACCGCCTCCACCTTGCGCCTCTCGCCAAAGGTTTCATGAGTGTAACTCAGATTAAGGTCCTGGAAGACATCATTGTATCAGGGTCCCCGGTCCACTAGGAACCGATGCTGGTTCTCGCAAGTATTTTAAGCACGTTTTTGACGAAATCCTTGGTGGTGAGGTAGTTCCGGGCAGGGTAGATAGACCCGCATCCAGGCCACCTCGTTCCGCTAAAACGTACAAGGGCGGCGTAAAGGTAGAAGCGTTTTCCATTAATCTTCACCACGTTTCATCGATGGCCACGGTTCCCCTGACCCTGTGCTCCACCCCTACTTTCACCCTCTCCTTGAACCGGGCCACCCAGTAGTGCATGGCGCTCTTGATTTTTTAAAAAAGGGAGATTACCTTCGCGGTTCTGTGAAAGCGGCTCATGAAGAGGTAGTTAACCACACCCAGAACTTTGAACTCTACGGGAACCTTATTCCAGCGGAAAACACCCAAACCCAAAATGGAACTCCAGAAATCAGAACCATTAAACCACATAAGAAACCCCCCCCCTCAACGAGTTTATAAGCTCACCCTTATTTGGACAGGTCTTTCACTTTAGTAAACTTTAAAAAGATTATTTAATATATTTATGAAACT
>DXJA01000127.1 GCA_019056875.1 Candidatus Jordarchaeum madagascarense | reverse complement strand
TTTAAGCGCATCAAATGTGGCATATGCAAAGTTTACAGTGGTTTTGGTATGTCCTCGTGACCATGACCAAACATCAGTAATGCCAGCCAATCTCAAGATTATTCTTGCAACATCAGACGCAACAAGCCCAACTCCTCGAGGCGCCGGTATCAGTTTGAGTTCTACACTCCCAGATTTGCCTTTTACTTCAAAGGGTATAGAGTGGGGGTCACCGCATCCACATTCCCAACTTCCACATCCTCTACGTACAGGTATTATACTCATTTTAGCGCTGATTATTGCTTTTCTTATTGCAGGACCTATTTCTGCTGCCTTTGCCTCGCTTATTCCTATATATCCGTTGTTATTACCTACGGCTACGGTGGCTTTAAATCGATTTTTTTCCCCCGCATCTGTTTGTTTTTGGACGAGGTTGATATCTATTACTTCTTCCTCTAATCCAGGGAGGAGGGTTTCTATTATCTCAGGTTCCATAATACGTAGACTTTGTTGAAAGATTTCCTCTATGCTTGTTATTAATCCTTCTTTAACCATTGAGCCGACCCTTGTCTTGGGTACCCATTCTTGTTCGTATTCTGTTTGGGACATTTATTTTTTGCCTCCGAAACTTTCCAGAATCGCATTTTTCACCGTGTCAAAATGCGTTGGTAGATTTTCTGGTTTCACTTTGTTTTTTAATAGTTTGGAAAATTGTTTTTTATAGAGTTCAGAGTTTTCAGATTGCAGCTTTTTGGCGTATTCTGCTATATGTTCACCTCGTATTCGTGAATCAGTCGGGAATATATCCTCCCCGTGCGAAATTTCAAGCTCACCATCCAGAGCTCCCTTGAGAACCGCAAATAAGCTATTATTTTTAATAGATGCTTGTAATCCGATATCGAAAATGGTTTTTTTGATTTTTTTCTTTTTTGCCTTCATCCCAATAAGAAGGCCTGTTAGGTAAGCCGCGGGAATGTTCCCGCAGTGTCCTTTCCATCCATAATTTTTTTTAAGCTCATGTGTATGCGCTGTAACTAAAACCTTGTCACCTTCAGGTAGGGATTCAATTATTTGTGCCGAAATATTGTTTATACTCCTTCTCACAACTAGTCTGGGTATTCTAGAAACCAATAGGTTTCTTCTAAGATAGTAATCTGTTTTTTGTTCCCTTCTTCTTCTTACTGGAACTCTGTATCTTGGATTTTTGGGCATCACAAAGACCTCTTGTGAAAAATTTATGCGTTTCAACAAGTTATTTATTCTAGAGTGCGGAATAAACAACAACATTAATCGTTTAAAATATTTCGACCAATTATGTTTTTCGTACTAGTTTTGGATCATGTTAACTTCTAAAAATTTAACGTCTAGCTAATTTTTGTTCCTTTATGTAGGTTTTTACATGTGCAGTATTTCGAAATGCTCCGCCTTTGGCCATCATGTAAAGCTTTCTGTGCACGGTCGGCGTAATGGATTTCCTTGCTCTTAAACCTCTCAGGAGTTTACGGATCGGCCGAATTTTTTTCATCCAAAGCTCTTTTCTTGAAATACGCGAGTATTTCTTGCCTCTTAGTTTTCCCTCACCGCGCCTCTGTCCTTTTCTCTTTTTCTTTGCAAGACTTCTCGTTCTCCCACGGCTGGTTCCTACAACCTCTTTCGAACGTATCGCTTTGCTTTTAATTAATGCTCGAATATCTTCTTTTCTAATAGCCATTGAAACATTATCTATATTCTCGGGGTCGATCCATACCTTATTTTCACCGACTTTGAGAATTTTTGCTGCCATTTTTCTCTGAGCCCTAAGATTCAACTTGTTCGCCCTCTTCTTTTTCTATTTTTTCTTTGCTTTTTTCTTTTTTACGGGTTTCTTTTCTTCGTCCTTTTTCTTGGTTATTTCTTTTGCTTTTTTAACCCATTCTCTAATCTGTTCCACTGGTACTTCGATTATTTCAGATAGCTCGTCAATTTCTGTTTCTTCAGCTAAATCTTCAGCATTAAATATACCAATTTCTTGGAGTTTCTTAGTTGTATTTTTATCAATATCCTTAATAAGCGTTAAATCGGTTTCTCCTGCACCCAAAGGTGCCTCTTCAACTTTCTTTTTACCGGGTTTCTTTTTCCCAGCCTTTAATTCTTCTAGTTCTAGTTCTTCCAAGTCCTCTTCACTGAGGGTTTCAACTTCTTCTAGCCCTTCCTCAAGCCCCTCTTCCTCAGCCAGTATTACACGTGGGTTTAGTATCCATATAGTTTTCTTTTCAGCTAAGTCCATAATGTCAACAGCTTTGCGTCCACCAACAGTGTTTGCTATACGAATCGCTTGTTTCTCTGGGTCAACTTTTTCTAAATCGTGAACGTTGTAGACTAATACCTCTTCAAATCCCGAGGGGTGCAATCCTCTTATCCTTTTTGGACTACCGTATCCGATGCTAGGAGATTTGGGTAAACCTTTTCTCTTGTGTCTTACGGCATTATCGGTTCCCCTAGGTGAACGCCAACGTTTTTTTACCCTCTTGTAACGCCAACTCTCATAAGCTACAAAGTTTGGTTTTTTTCCTTTGGTTTTTTTCCGCAAACGTAAAAGTCTCTTTTCCGTCAATTTAGTTACCCTTCTCAAATTATCGATAATAATTGGTTAGTGTAGGATTAGAACCGTATTATACGCTTCTTTTACTTTGCAGAATGAATCGATTACTTAAACTTAAATTTTACGCATTCCATTATTAAAATGGAATACCCTGGAGGTCTACTTCAGCTAATCTTTTATCGAAATTAATAATTATATTTAGTGTTGAT
>DXJA01000126.1 GCA_019056875.1 Candidatus Jordarchaeum madagascarense | reverse complement strand
GGTACCTTCAAAAACTTCTTCGACTGACATATCCCTATTTAAACAAAAAAAGGGTTAGTTAACCTACCCCCAAAAAAAACATAATTATCACATTGTGCCTTGGATTTTGTTAATAAAAATTTTTTGTTACTTTTGGGAATAGTTATCGAGTGTATTACCTTAATCCGAAAAATTTACTAATACGTATTGTTCCGATGAAGTAGAAGGTTAAGAAGGGTATTGCTTTGGAGAAATATTGGCATTGGATCGATGAAACAGTGGAAAACATCATTGAATACTGGAAGGATCGGGACCATTATGTGTGTAGTTGTGGAATGTCTGTTTCTGGTTTACAACATCTTGGTCGTCTTCGTGGCGAAATTATTCTTACCAATACGGTTAAGGAAGAGTTTTTAAGAATGGGTAAAGGTGCTGAGCACTTTTTGGTTCTTTATACGCAGGATCAGTGGAAAGGGAAGGGTGCTCAGTTGGAACAGTTTTCTAATTTAGAGGAAGCTAAGGAATATCGTAGCAGGCGTTTAACTGATGTTCCCGATCCTTTTGGCTGTCATAAAAACTGGGTGGAACATTATTGGGGTCCTTTTAGAGATTCTTTGGATAATTTTTCGGTAGGGGTTAAACCTGTTTTTACTACGGATCTTTATAAGACGGATGGAATGAAGGAACTAGTTAAAAAAGCTATTGAGCGCAAAGAGGAGCTTAGGCAGATTATTAACAAGTACCGGGGTAGGAACCCGTATCCTGAGGGCTGGATTCCCTTTGAGCCGCTATGTGGGAAGTGTCTTACCATTGGTCAGCATGAAATTTTAAGTGTTAATTTGGATGATTATACGGTTGAGCATGTTTGTAATCGTTGTGGGACTAAGGGGGTTTCAAGCATGGAGGATGGGAAGCTTAATTGGCGGATTGAGTGGTCTGCTCTGTGGACACTTCTTAATGTGAATTTTGAGCCTTATGGTAAGGATCATGCTACTCCAGGTGGGTCTCGTGATAGTTGTGCTGAGATAATTGAGAAAATCTTTGAGAGAAAACCTCCTTTTGGTTTTCCCTATGAGTGGGTTGGCTTCTCTGTGGATGGTAAAGATATGGGTGATATGGGGTCTAGTGACTTTTTGGGTGTTACTCCGGCTGATTGGTTAGAAATATCGGAGCCAGAGGTTCTTAGATATCTCTATCTTAAAAATAAGCCTATGAAAAGGGTTGTAATAGATTTGGTACGTGTTCCTGAGTTGTCTGAGACTTATGATCAAGCGGAAAGAGTATATTACGGGGTTGAAACAATGTCTCAGGAAAAAGAAGAATTTGAGATGAGGAGAAGTTATGAGCTTTCTCAGCTTAAATCCCCACCCAAGGTTCCCCCCTTCCAGCTAAGATACGCTCACGCTGTGACTATGGTGCAAATCCTTCCCAAAGAAAACCTTCTTGAGAACGCGATAACAAAACTCAAAACTACTGGCCTCCTCGGTGATAAACCAACGGCAGAGGATAAAATTAGGATTAATAAGAGGCTGGAAGAAGCCGAAGTTTGGCTTGAGAAATATGCACCCGAAAGATTCAGGTTAGAACTCCTTGAAGAACTTCCCGCTAACCTAAAGAAACAGCTCAAACAGGAAGAAAAAGAGGCTTTAAGAATACTAGCTGATAGATTAGGTAAACGAGACCTAACAGAAAGTGAATTGGAAAACATTCTTTACAGGGTCGCAAAAGATGAGGCTGGTTTGGGATCCCGAAAGTTTTTCCAACTAATTTACCAAGTACTACTGGGAAAAAAGCAAGGCCCGCGGTTGGCTTCATTTCTCCTGCTGTTAGATAGAAACATGCTTCTCAAAAGACTACAGGAAGCATACCAATAGAAAAAAGTAGAACTTATCAATATACATATATTAAAAAATTAGAGAATCCTTATCTATCCCCTCTACTAAAAATTACACTCTTATGGAGGTAACAATTTGCTTGGAAAATTTAAAGAAGCGCTCACAAAAATGTTTTTACCGGTTGTAAATGGGGCAATCAAACTTGGGTTAACGCCTAACCGCATCTCAGTATTAGGCCTTTTTTTTGCAATCACCAGCAGTGTTTTCATTGTTGGAAACCAGATATATCCTATATTCTATATAAACGAAGGGTGGAGACTAATTCTAGCGTCCATAATGATTTTTATCATGGGTTTCTGCGATCTACTGGATGGCCTAGTTGCAAGATCCACAGGTACAATAACAGTATTCGGAGGTTTCCTTGACTCGGTGCTAGATCGCTACACCGAAGTATTTATTTTTGCTGCAATAATTATTGCCGGCTATTGCCATCCAATCTGGGGAATCATAACCCTCGCTGGAGCCCTTTTGGTAAGCTACGCCAGATCCCGGGCAGAATCCGCGGGTCTAAAAAACTTGGGAATTGGAATAGCCGAAAGACCGGAACGCTTGGCGATAATAGGCATTGTAACTCTTATCCAAGGAATATTAGTATTAATGTCAGTATTTCCTACTCAGCAACAACTCATATACTGGACCATTATTATACTCGCCTTCTTGACACACTTTACAGTTATCCAGAGATTCATTTATGCATACAAAAGGCTACCAAAAACAAGTACTAAGGAAAAAAGGAATAACAAAAAATAGTGTGATTATTAATGGAAAAATATCACCATAAATAAAATTGGATAAACCTAAGCTAGAAATAATTCTACTTGATTTTCTTCAAGTAATTCTTTTTTGAAATTGCACTTAGAGAAAGAATAATAATATTCCGCGATACTTTTTATTAATTAGCAATTAATGTGTTAAGTGGGGAAAAATGGCAGAAAAACTGTTTAAATACGCTACCCAAATAGCGCAGGAAGCAATTGACCACGACAATCGTGGAAACTATAAACAAGCCTACGAACAATACTTAAGAGCCGCAGACATATTGCTCCGGTGCATGCAATTCACAGACAACCCCGAACTAAGGCAAATCTACTACGAAAGAGCGCAAAAATACGTTAAACGATGCAAACAAATCAAAGGAGCCGCCATATCACCGCGCGCAGCTTATTCCTCCATAAAAACTGGCATAACCACAAGAGAGGAAGGCGAAGGCGAAGACGCAGAACTATCCCAAGCAATATCCGATACAATAATAGCAGAAAAACCAGACACCAAATGGAACGATGTCGCAAACCTCGACAACGCAAAACAAGCACTAAGAGAAGCAATCATCCTCCCAATGATGAGACCCGACCTATTCGAAGGGGCAAGAAAACCTTGGAGAGGAATACTGCTATTCGGCCCGCCCGGATGCGGAAAAACACTTATCGCCAAAGCAGTCGCATCTGAAGTCAAAGCAACATTCTTCAACGTATCCGCGGCTACACTTGTTAGCAAGTGGCTGGGCGAGTCGGAGAAGCTTGTTAGGGAGCTTTTTGTTGCGGCTCATGCGAAGCAACCTGCTATAGTTTTTATTGATGAGGTTGATAGTGTCGCTACGAGGCGTGAGGGTGACGAGGTTGGCGGGGAGCGTAGATTGAAAACTCAGCTAATGCAAGAAATGGAAGGAGTTACTTCAAACAGGAGTGATCAAATTATTATTCTTGGTGCAACTAATGTTCCTTGGGAACTTGATCCCGCTTTGCGTCGTAGGTTTGAGAAAAGAGTTTATATCAATATGCCTGAGGAAAAGGCTCGAGAGGAAATCTTCAAAATTCATACTAGGGGGGTTGAGCTAGAGAAGAATGTGGACTTTAAAGAATTGGCAAAGCTGACAGAAGGTTATGTTGGTTCGGATATTGCTATGGTGTGTAGAGAGGCTTTAATGATGCCTATCCGCGAATTAGACGCTGCTGGTGCGTTGAGTGATAAAAATGTGAAAGTCCGCCCTGTAAATCGTGAAGATTTCCTAGAGGCTTTACAGGGAGTAAAACCCGTAGTTTCCCCGTCTGAATTGGTCAAGTTTAAAGAATGGGCTGATGAGTTTGCTGTAGAATAGTTGTATGGTTTTGGGATAAAAATGGCTGAAAAACAAAAGGAAAGAGGTAAAGAGCAAGTCGTAAAGGACTCGAGTATTGTGGATGAAATTGAGATAAATGAGGTTCTTGAGGATTCGGAATTAACCGAGCTTAAAATTGAAATGCTCAGGGAAGAGATTGAGAGGTTAAAAGCGGAGCTCCAAATTATAAATCAAAGGTTAGGAAAAAGCGTATTATCTGAATCAGCCAGTGTATCCCAAGATCTCTTTACCAAGACTACTAAACAGGTGGTTGAGAGAGAGGCGCCTCTGCCTGAGTGGGTAACTTTACCTTGGATGTTCTCTAAACCTGAAAATCCTAAGCATTTGGAGTCTTGGAGAAGTGATTGGTCTGATTATACATTAAAATGGGCGAAAGCCCTGATAATACATTTAATAAGTGTAGCGGAAATAATGGAGAAAAATCCTTTTGACAAATTATCCGAGGTAGCTTTAAGAGATATACTAGAGTACATGAACTCTAAGAACAGTATCAAGTGGTGGGATAAAAACAAAACATTAGTGAGAATCTACTGGCGTTCTCTAGAAGAATGGAGTGAAATTATTTATCGTTGGGCTCTAGAAACCGGCCGTCTGGATTTCACCCTGTTTGAGTTAATGGATGGAGAAGAAGATTTTAGAAATTTACCTTCCGAGGAAATAAAAGAGATTATGAAACTTATGGTTGAAAAACAATTCGCTGAATGGATGGGGAAAAAACGCGAAATGGTAAAAATCAAGTTTTAAACTCGCTTTTTTGAAACGTAATATAAACACTTTTAGATGTGAAAACTAATTAAATTTATTAGGTATAATCCGTGGAAATATTTTCCCTTAACCTATTTGGGAATATTCATTGTTAGATAATAGGTTGGTGAAAAAAATGGGATTCTTTAAAAAAATTACAGGGAAAAAGGAAGCTTCGAACTTAAATAAGGGCGTTGCCATTCCACTAGATACAGAAGAGTATCTATCAAAACTGGGAGTCTTTGAGGAAGAGACCAGAACAGAAGAAATACCTCAAGAGGTAACTGATGCTGGGGTTGTATACATTAAATCCATTCCACTCTTAACACTGTCTGATATTCCGAGAATAGCTGAGGAGCTAAAATCAGGAAACATAATTATCATACATATCAAACCGTTTATCCAGAGAGTGCAATCAAATAATGAACTTAAAAGGGCAGTGGATCAGTTGAGAGGCGTTTGCCGCCAAATAGAAGGAGACATAGCACAACTGGGGAATGAATACATACTTGTAACGCCAGGCCCTTACATCAAAATTTTCCAGAGAGGCTGAAAAACAAGAAAAACCAATACTGCTTACAAAACTCTTCTAAAGTAAACTCTCTTAATAAAGACTGTTTCCTTTTTAAGAAACGTGAAATATACATTTAAATGAACTGGTAATGAAAATCACTTTTAATTCTTGTTTCTAGGATTCAGCTTTTTAGAGTTTAGAATTTTCATTCCTTACACAGAACTTATATCTAGTTGCCACTTCTTCATACTCAAACTATATGTTAGTTGGAATACAAACATCTTCTCGTATAGACTACTTCCAACTCTGAAGGAATTGAGGTAGAACGCCATGAGTTCAAATGTGGTATTATTTGAAAAATATGATGGAATAGGAAAAGTAATTTTGAATAGGCCCGAGGCTCTGAACGCACTTAACATTGAAGTGTTTGGGAAGCTACGTGAATATTTTAACTTGGTTCGTGAGGATGATGAGGTCAAAATTCTTGTATTAACTGGTATAGGAAGAGCTTTCTCAGCTGGATTGGATTTTTCATTACTAGGAACCCCCTTAATGGGGAATATTTCTAAACTTAGATCTTTCCTCAGAACTTTACAAGAAACTATAAATATTCCAGAGAGCATGGAAAAACCTTCGATCGCCGCAGTAAATGGTATAGCTCTTGGCGGAGGCACAGAGTTGGCTTTAGCCTGTGATATCAGAATAGCTTCCGAAAACGCAGTCTTCGGTATTCCTGAGGTTTGCTACGGCATTATACCAGATCTCGGCGGAGCCCAGCGATTACCTCGCATAGTCGGTCTAGGTAAAGCAAAGGAATTAATTCTTACTGGCGACCAAATTGATGCACAAGAGGCTTGGCGTATAGGACTGGTAAATAAAGTGGTTCCCCCAAATGAACTTGAAAATGCGGTTAGAACAATGACGAACAAAATTATGGACAACGGGCCAGTTGCAGTCGGATTGGGAAAAATGGTTGCTGATAAATCATTTGACGTCGATCTCAAAACATTACTAGAATATACAGTATTGGCACAAGACGTTTGTGTTAGGACACAGGATTTAGTAAGTCTTTACAAGAAAAAACTGGATAAAATAAAAAAAGAAAAATGACATTCCTGAAAAAATAATTATTTAATTCACTTTTTTAAAATTGAAAGGAAAGAGTAGCAAATAAAAATTTTTGAAAGTATTTGCAAAATATCATTTTCCCGAAAATATTGAGTTCTACCCTTATTTGATTGCAGATTTAGATTTGCAAATTTAATTACTTTAATTTACTTTTTATTGCATTAAATCTTTTCAAGCGGTCTTCAAATTCTTCCCATTTAGAATAGGGAGTAACTTCCTTAGCACGAACCTCATTTAACATTTTCTTAAGTTCTAAACTGCTAATCTCCTTTCTCGATAGTGCTCCCTTAACAGCACTAGAAACAATATCGATGTTCAAATTTTTGCCATCCTTAGTTTTAGCCTTTTCTCCATAATCAATCCAGTCCTTCATCAAATTTTTCAAATCTTTTAGCTTTTCCTTTGTGGAAGACAAAATTCTTTCACACTCCTTAGTAAGCTTTTTAGATAGCAAATCTCCTTCGCTAATTCAGTATTATTAAACTTTTATTTTGATGTTTATTAATCCATTGACTATTTATGCCCATTGAATATATACACGTAAAAATTGAAATTTACGAAATTATAACCCGGTTTTCAATTCGATTTTTTAAAAATTTGGTGCCGTCTTTTTATTGGTTAACTTTTTCTCCTATGTTATAGTTACCTGTATGAGTGGTTTGTTCCCTTGGCTT
>DXJA01000125.1 GCA_019056875.1 Candidatus Jordarchaeum madagascarense | reverse complement strand
CTTTATCCACAAAATAAATCGAATAAACTAACTCTGCCGCTATCCTGTAAATCGACTTTAATAGATTATTAATATCTTCTTCTGAATTTCTCAAGAAGGTGTCCCCAGACTTAATTATTTACGTGTTGCTTTCATAAAATTCTTTTAAATTCTTCTCGATTAAATAATTAAGAGCGGTACAAACTATAAAATATTTCCAAAAGAATTTAAGAAATCTGGAAAAGAAGATAATTAATCAAAAATCTAGGTTAGAATCTAATTCCCTCAAATTAATTAGACTCAAAATAAACGCTTCTTAGAGGTTGTCATTTCCTTTTTTCCCTCTTTTCTTGGCTTTTTTGGCTGTCCGATTTCATGTGATTTGCGGTTCTTGATCCAAAGTGTATACGTCAAGGGTTTGCTGCAATTTGTTTACTACGGGTTGAGCGTTTATCTTGAGTTGCCTTTTTATTTGCTTTGCAAGACTAACAGGATTTCCAAAGGTGGTGTATACCTTTGTTGGTTCAACGTTGCTTATGTATTCTAAGAGTTGATTAAAGTCAGCATGAGAACTTAATGGAAAAACAGTGTCAATGTTGTAAGCCTGTTGCATAGAGAAAAAGAAAGAGCGATTAACCGCCCAGCCCGAACAAATGGCAACCTTGGGAGGTCTAGGGAGATTAAAGGTTTTTGCAAGCCTCTCAGGAGCGTTCTTACCCAAATTTGATTGAGGCAATAAAATTACCATCTTCCCTTCTTCAATAATTTCCTTTCCCTTCTCTGAGTCTATCTCAAAATACCTGCCTAGCATATACTTGTAGCGTTCAAAAATTCTATTAAATTCAAAAATCTGCTTAGAAACCAAAATATTATAGTCTAATCCCCTAGAAATTAATCTGGTCAATTCTTGACACTTGCCCAAAGAATACCCCATCAAAACTACGGGAATGCCGTCAGAAACAATTTTCTCCACATAATCTAGAATTTCAGTATTGAGTTCTTCTCTTTCCGGGAAAATATATTCCTCCGAGCCAAAGGTAGCTTCAATCATCAAAATGTCGCAATCCATAACTTCTGCTTTCCCTTCGGTCATACTCTCACGAAAATTAATATCCCCCGTGTAACCAATCAAGTGCTCACCAGTATCGATTTTAAACTGTAAGGATCCCATACAGTGCCCTGCATCGTAAGCTTCAATAGAATATTCTTCAGTCTTAATTCCAAATTTCCTATCCAGATAAACTGTATTCTCTAAACTCTTTCTTTCTCTCTTTTCCCTAACTAATCTAGTTATCTCATGAGTAATAGTTGAGGCCCCAACCCTTATATTCTCACTAGCCTCCAAAAGACCCGAAACGTGATCACTATGACCATGACTAACAAGCACCATATTAGCAGATTGAAAATCCGCATTCACCCTAGGATCAAACAAAAACTTAAAATCATCAACCTCAATCATCAGACCCCTATCATAGTAGACTCTGCTCATTACACCAACCTCACAATTATAGAGAACTCTTCATTTTAAAATACAGCTTATTTCCTTTCAACTTAGCCGTGATTTTTCCCAATTTAATGAGCCTTTCCATATATCCCAGGGTAGCACCCTGAAGCATAAAATTACTCTTGTCCACATTGTAGGATTCAGCTGTTAGATCCTCCAAGGTAATTCCATTGCTTTTTTCCAAAATCTCTAAAAAAATTCGTTCTCTGTTCTTCTTTCTTTCTATATCCTCTCTCAATTTCTTGTACGGTTCAGTTATTGGAGGCCCGTGAGCGGGAAGTATGAATTTTAAATCTAAATTTTGTAACTGTTCCAGTGATTTAAGGTACAGTGACATATTATCTGGTTCATTCTTACTGACATCCAATATTTGCGCGATTTTTGTAGTCGTAAGCTCTCTCCAACCATAGCCTACAAAAGTTGTTCCTGTTCCAATAACGTGATCTCCCGAGAACAGAATTTTTCTGTCCTCATCATATAGGCAAATATGCCCGTAGGCGTGGCCGGGAGATTCTATAACGTGTAGACTAAAAGTTCCCAAGTTGATGATGTCCTTTTCCACCACCTCTTGTTCCACTTTACATTCGTCAATTAACAGGTTGAAATCCATGTAACGACTAATCATTTTCTTGAATTCGGGCTCAAATTCGGAATCAAGTAAACTATTTTTTATATCCAATATGTGTTGATGATAATGCTCAATTATCGGAGCAGCCTTAGATGAGGCAATAACATAAGCCCCAGAAGCATTCTTAATTTTTTGGTCACCCCCAAAGTGTTCAACATGCTCATGAGTGTTTATTATCACTGAAATATCACTCAAACTCCGACCTCTCTCATTCAACTCCGAAGAAATAACATTCATAGATCTCAAATCCCCTAATCCAGTGTCAATTAAAGTCGGTTCTTCTCCTTCTAAATAGTAAACACTCAACTCCGGAGTCACAGGAAATGGTAAATCCAGAGTAAACATGTAAATATCATCCAATATTCTCTTCATCAAGATTCTCCTCTTGACAAATCCTAGCATTCTTAAAAATGGGGAATAAGCAAAACTAAAAATACACTGCTAATAAGGATTTTTCCTAATTTGTAAATTCTTTTTTATCACTTTAACTTGTTGTAGGTTTGGTTTTCCTTCAAAATTTTTTCGATTTTTCCCAGTGCCAAAAGTCTATCAATATACGCTAGAGTTGATCCTTTCAATAAATAGTCGAGCTGGAAAGAACCATAAGCCTTCCGAGTTAATTCCTCTAAAGTATTCTCTCCACTTTCTAGGGCTTTCAAAATCATTTGTTCCCTTAAAAGTTTCCTGTCAATATCCTCTCTAATCTTCTTGTAAGGCTCACCAACTATTGGACCGTGTGCAGGGAGTATGAGCTTAATATCTAGAGATAATAAGCGTTCAAGAGAATTGAGGTAGTCAGTCATGTTTCCATACTCAACCTTTTTTATTCCAAGCTTGTTGGCTACCCTATCGATAACAAGGTCGGTGATACCGTAACCCACAAACGGAGTGCCTGTGCCCAGTACCTGGTCTCCGGAAAACAGTATCTTTCTTTTCTCATCATAAAAGCAGATGTGACCCGGGGCATGACCCGGTGTGTGAATGGCCTCTAGTGCGAATGAACCGAGATCCACGACTTCACCATTTTTTAGTGGTTTCTCAACCTTTGAGGAGCTTATTGATGATTGTAAATATAGATACCTCTCGGCTACGGCTTTCATTCTCGGCTCTATATCTGCTCCCCGAATCGCATTAAATAACTCGGAAATGTATCTGGTGAAGTTTTGGATTATCTTCGCGGCCTTTTTGTGTGCAGAAACAGTGGCTCCCGAAGCCTTTTTTATCTCCTCGTCTCCGGCAAAGTGTTCCACGTGTTCATGAGTGTTAATTATTTTGTCAATATCCTTGAGTTCAAGCTCTATATCCTTTAAAGAGTCTGAAATGGATTGTAATGATTTTATGTCACCCGGTCCTGTGTCGATTAAAGTAATTTCATCTCCCATTATAATATAAATGTTCATCTCGGGTGTCCAAGTAAATGGTAAATTGATTTTTAACTTGTAAACTCCTTCAATAATCTTTTCCAAAATAATTCCTTCTCAATCCCTGCTCTCATTATTTGAGCGTGTCTCTGGGCTAATATAGGGACTGGAAAGTAGTTTTATCTCTTCTTGAGCTATTAGAACGGCGCACTCTTTACAGTACTTTTCTCCTCCGATTGTAACATATTCTCCCTCTTTGAGAATTTTCCCGCAATTAATTACAGCGCACTTCCCAGTTTCTCTGACACACAAAGGTTTTCACCATCTGACAATACTCATTTTACTTATTTTAATTTGTTCTAAAAAGCTATAACCCCTATGTGTT